>JALGSS010000195.1 GCA_029821745.1 Candidatus Zipacnadia bacterium | reverse complement strand
GACCTGCTGAACAAGGGCAGCTCCCAGGGCCCTCGCGCCCGCGCCAACGAGGTATTCCTCCTGCGGTCAGCGAAACAGCATGCATCACAGACTGCTCGTGGAGAGACCATGCGAAACCTGAACGAACTGTGGTCAGCGGCCGCCTCTGAGCACGCGGATCGGACCGCGCTGATCCATCTGGGCGCCGAATACGGCTATGCGGATCTGGACCGGATGATCCGCGCCTTCGCGGGTGCGCTTCAGAGCGCATGTGGAGTCCGGCCCGGCGACCGGGTCGCGCTGGTGATGCCCAACTGTCTGCACTCCGTCGTCTGCTATCTCGGGGCCGTCCGCGCGGGCGCCATTGCCATCCCGATCAACATCCGTCTCAAGCCTGAAGAGATGCGGTTCATCCTCCAGGACGCCGGCGCAAGCGTCGCGGTGGTCCACGAGAAGACCTGGCCCAGCGCCGGCGAGGCGCTGGAGGGCATTGATGGCGTCGAGACCGTTCTCGGCATCGACGTGGACGATCCCGTGGTCACTCCCATCGACGACTTCCTGGGGCAGGAGGGAGACGACCGCCCGGCCACGGACGCAGGCCCCGACGATGTCGCGGCGATCATCTACACCTCCGGCACGACGGGCCTCCCCAAGGGCGCGATGATCACCCACGGCAACGTGCTGTTCAACGTGCAGTCGACCATCCGAGGTCACGGATTTCGCCCCGATGACACCCACATTCTGGTGGTGCCCCTGTTCCATGTCACGGGTCTCAACACGATCATGCCCACGGCCTTCCATCAGGGCGCAACGCTTGTGGTGAGCGCAGACCCGTCGCCGGAGAGTGTGCTCGCGCTCGTCGAGGCCCACAGGGCGACCACCTTCTTCGCCGTGCCGACGACAATGATCCTGCTGGTGCAGACGCCGAACATCGGGGCGCATGACCTGTCGAGCCTGCGCCTGATCGCGTATTCAGGCGCGCCGATGCCCGTGCGCACGATCGAGCAACTGCGAGCCCAGTTTCCAGGCGTGCTTCTGCACAACTTTTTCGGGTTGACCGAGACGACGTCAGTGACCAGCGTGCTCCCCGACGATCAGGCGCTGGTGCGGCCCGAGTCCATCGGCCGCGCGGTGCCGGAGCTTGACGCGAAGATCGTGGCTGATGACGGACAGGCGCTGCTCCCTGGAGAGGTCGGAGAACTGCTGATCCGCGGCCCCAGCGTCGTCAGAGGCTACTACAACCGCCCGGAGGCCACTCAGGACGCCATCATAGACGGCTGGCTCCATACCGGCGACACGGCCTACATCGACGAGGAGGGCTACATCTTCCTGCAGGGCCGCAAGAAGGAAATGATCATCGTGGCCGGCGAAAACGTGTATCCGGTCGAGGTGGAGAACGTACTGTCGCGCCACCCGGCCGTCGCTGAAGTCGCGGCGATCGGCACTCGGCACGCGATCTTCGGGGAAGTGGTCAAAGCTGTCGTCGTCCTGGAGCCCGGAGCCAGCGCAACAAATCGTGATCTCAAACGCTACTGCACGGAGCGCCTGGCGGGCTTCAAGGTCCCCCAGGTCTTCGAGTTCTGCGACGCCCTGCCCCGCAATCCATCCGGCAAAGTGGTCAAGCGGGCCCTGAAGTGAGAATCGACGGCCTCCCACAGTACTCTCTCACGCGCGCGGCGCGGCGACGAAGGACATTGCGCCGACGATGTCGAAACGGTCCCCACGGGACCCGAGAAACCGGTTTTCGAAGGCTCACGGGCGTTCTCGCAGGAACATTTTGCCCCCTTCACGCATTCAATACTAGTGATAAGAGTATTTCCAGACACACAGGTGTAGCGATTGGCAAAAACGTCTTCCAGCAGTTTTGACCCGACCTGCCCCCTCACACTCGTGTATGGCTCCGCAGCCACTCTCAGGCAGCGCTTCGTCGAGCAGATCGTCGAGCAGAAGCTGCCTGAGGCTGAGCGTGAGTGGGGCTTGGTGATTCTGCACGCCCCTGAAGCCGGGGTCGAGGGCATCGTGGGGCAACTGGGCTCCGGCTCCCTCATGGCCGATTCCCGCGTCATTGTGGTCCGCGAGGTGGACAAGCTCACCAACGCCGCTCAGAAATCACTTGCCGGCGGTCTGACGGGCCTGTCGCCCGATACCACGCTGGTGCTTGACGCTCAGTCCAGCACTGACTACCGCCGCAAGGGCCCACCCGTGGCGGCAGCGTTGCGCAAGATCCTCGAGTCCGGCGGGCAGATCGTCGAGGCAAGCGTCCCCTCCGACCGCGATCTGCCGGCGTGGGTGGCGGACGAAGTGCGGGCCCGAGGCAAGCGTATGCCTGCGGTCGTCGCCCGGGCCTTCGTGGAGATCGTGGGCAACAACGTCGAGGCAATGGTCAACGAGATCGAGAAGCTGATCACCTACGTGGGGCCCGAGCGCAACGAAATCGAGGTGGACGACGTCCAAGCCGTTGTCATCGGCGAGCGCGAGAATACCGTGTTCGACCTCGTGGATGCCATCGGCATCCGTGACGCTCGCACGGCGCTTTCGGTGCTGCCGGACCTTCTGCCTGCCAGTGGCGTCCAAGGCGCCGCGATGCCCATTCTCGCCATGATCGCCCGCCAGCTTCGCCTAGTGTGGCAGGCGAGAGCACTGTCGGCAGCAGGCGTCAACCTCGAGAGACCCGGCCCGGCCGCCGACCAGTGGGCGGAACGCCTGCCGTCGGAGCACAACTTCTTCGATGCGACGAAGGGCCGCGGGTTCCTCGTCCGCAGGTACAGCAGCCAGGCTCGGAGCTTCAGTGACGTGCAGCTCGTGAAGGCCTTCGTCAAGGTCTCTGAGGCCGACCTTGCCCTCAAGGGTCAGTCCGACGAGCGCATGGACGACCGCCTGGCTCTTGAAACACTCATTATCTCTCTCTGCAGGCTCTGATGATCTCCCCTCTTCTCGCCCCATTTTTCCTTGCCGGTATCACCTTCGCAGCCGCCGCAGCCGGAGCGCAGTGCCTGCGCTGGCTTCGTGCCCCTTCGCTGACCGACCCTCCGGCGGGGCGCTTCTCGGCCACGCCCCATCTTCTGCTCGCCATCGCGACTGGGCTCCTACTCATCGCATCGGCGGCGGCGATTGTGGGCTACTGGGGTCTATTGACGCTCCCCGCCGCGGTTCTCATCATCGTCGCGGCGCCGGCCCTGGGTGCTCGCCGCATTCCCGCAGTTGCCCGTGAATTCGCCGAACTTGCCGGGGATGTAGGCGACACGCTGTGGGGCCCCGGGCGCCCCTGGCCCCTCATCGCGTGCCTGTCGGTCCTGGCCCTGTTCGCGTGCCTGCCGTTGTTCGTGGCCGGCCTTGCGGACGTCCAAGTCCTGGCCATCGGCGTCGCACTCCTGGTGGCGCTGGCGGGTCTGGCGCTCTACCGGCCGTCGTTCGGCATCTCGTGGCTGCTGGTGGCGTGGTGCCTGATCACCTTGGTCGCCGCGCTGGCCCCCCCGGCGGACAATGACTGGGACGGTCTCGCCGAGCATCTCGCCCAGGCCGAGATCTACGCTCGCACAGCGACGTACCAACCGTTGTGGTACGATCACCACTCGCACTTCCCCGCAGCGGTGCAGTTGCTGTTCACCGTCGGAGTGCTGTTTCAGGGCGCGGCCCTTGCGAAGCTGTTCCACTGGCTGTTCGGCGTTATCTGTCTCGGCGCCGCCTGCGCCATCGCCCACCGTTTCATCGGCGCCTCGGCAGCGAAATGGACGGCGCTTGTGGTGGCGTCCACACCCCTGGTCGGCTGGCTGATGCAGATCGGGTACGTCGATCTGAGCACGGCAGCCTACGGTCTACTCGCCCTGTGGGCCTTCCTGGCATGGCGTGAGCGCCCGTCAGCCCGGGGAGCCGCTCTCTGCGGCTTGATGGCCGGCGGCATGATGGCCACGAAGATGCAGGGCATTCCCCTGTTCGGCGTCCTGTTCGCCGCTATACTCGTCCAGGGCGTGCTGGGCCGCATCCGGCCTCGCACCCAGGCGAAATCGCTGGTAGCCGCCGGGGTTGCTGCATTCCTGGTGGCAGGGCCGTGGTACATCAAGACGTGGGTTCTGACGGGGAATCCCGTCTACCCCTTTGCCTATGATGTGTTCGGGGGGAAGTACTGGGGCGAGGCCGAGGCGCGGGGCTACGACTACCATCAGAAGGAGTTTGGCGTCGGTGACCTGCCGCCCGAGCCCGAGTATCGCGCGCTGCCCGCGGGAGAGCGGTGCTTCACCGGCCCGCGCGCGCCACTGAGCCTTCTCCTGGCCCCCCTCAACCTTACCCTCAACCCAGTGCCGTTCACGGTTCTCTGGCGTCAGGGCCCGCGGGCGTTGCTGCCCGTGCTGCTGCAGTTCTGGGTCGGGCCGCTCTACCTGCTGGGCCTTCTCGTTCTTGCCGGTCTCTGGGCTGTCGGCCGAATCCGAAGACGCGCCGGCCCCGAAGCCGCAAGGCCATCCACACCCGGCGCCGTCGCGGTAATACTGTGTCTGTTCGCGCCTCTGTGGGCGTGGTGGCTCATCTCGATGCAGTTGTCGCGATACTTGCTGCCGTCCCTGTTGCTTCTCGCACCGGTTGTGGGCTACGCGTGTTCCCGCATTGAGGCCGGTCTGTTGCGAGCACTGCCGATCCTGTGGCTGGCGACTGCCGTCGGCATGTCGGCTTACGTGGCCTCACCCGCCGTCGCGGCGATGACGGGTATGCTCGACCGCGAGCAGTACCTCGGCCTGATGTGCCAGGTATACGAGCCCAGCGCCACGCTCAATGAGGTCATGCCCCCGGACGGGAAGGCGATCCTCTACGGCGAGCCGCGCGGCTACTACATCAAGCGCGACTACCTGTGGGGAGACCCCGGCCACCACCGCCTCATCCCGTACGACGAGCTCAAGTCTCCGGCGGCCCTCATCACGCACCTGCGCCGCATGGGCATCACTCACGTGCTCATCAACCGCGCCCAGGCGGGGGTAGGTCCGCCCGTCAGCATCCTCTCGGACGCGACGCAGAAGGGCATGGCTTCGGTCGTCACCCGGGAATCGGCCACGCGCCGAGAGTACACCATCCTCGACATCCGACCGAACCAGCCCCAGAACTGAGACACCCCGCGAATGCGGGGTGTCTCAGAGTCGTCGACAGCGCTTGCCCCTACATTGCCTCGAGGTCCATTGAGGACGCCTTTACGCCGTCGACCCCGTTCAGATCCGCCATCATCTCGTCAATCTCGCCCTGGGAGCCACAGCCGTGCAGGACGATGACGCCGTAGTTCGCGCAGTAGTCCTGGGAAGTCTCGTGCAACCCCAGGCGCACCTTGATGGCGCACCCATGCTTGGTCAGGACCTCCTGCAACCGCGCGGCGTTGTCGATACGCTCGTCGAGCTTTATCGCAACAATCCATCCGCAGTGTTGTGCCATCTCAGGCCTCCTGTCGTAGTGACGTCCCTACCTGTCTTGTCCCCCGAGTTCCCGGATAATCCGCGGCGTCACAAAGAGGTTCGGATGTGAGTCCATCCCGGTGCGTGCCGCACGCAATGCCCCCTCGAACCTGGTATTATATTCGCCGAGACTGCGCTCGAATCCTCCCAGTTGTATCGTCTCCCCGTCGCGGACCGTCACGCGTGTCTCAGCGCCCACCGTCTGCGTGATCGGGAGCACGACCCCGTTGGGGCCGATGATGGTCCCCGAGGCCTCAATGAAGGTGGGCCGGATCAGCATGGTTACAGTGTCGTCATTGTTGATCCGGGGCTGCACGAATAGCTCAGTGCCGATGAATATGGCATCGATTACCGTGTCCACGTACCGGTTGCCCCGGGCGTCGTAGGTGACGCGCGAAGTGACATACGGCAGCGTCCGGCCCGTGGTGATGACCGCCGGCACATTGTTGGTCGTGGTGATGTTGGCCGCGGTCAGGGAGTTGCCCGAGGACCGCCGCCGGTCCCACCCAATTCCGGCTTCCAACCCATCCCTCCGGTAGCGTGCCTGCGGTCCTGCGAGGGGCATGTTCCCCCGCGAGCCGACGATCAGGTCGCCGATGCGCTTGCCGAAGTCAATGCCCCATTCATCCGTCTGGGAACTGGGCGCGTCTACCATGCGCACGTCGACGTTGACCATCCTCGGCTTCACATCAAGCAACTGGATCAGTTCGCGCAAGTGGTCAATCGCGGCCGGCGTCCCGCGCACCAGCAGCGCGTTCTGCTCCCGCACCGGGATAGGTGGCCCATCCAGCCCCGGCGGGAGGAACCGCTCGAGATTCCCGGCCTCGTCCATCGCGACCTGCTCGCGCGGAACGGTGGTGATCGTTGACCCATAGCGCCATCGCGGGCGAACATCCTGCAGGTCTCTGGGCAGTTCCCGGGCCAGCGTCTGGGCGAAGTGGTCTACCCACCGCTGCCGCAGGTCGTACAGTTCGTCGCTGGAGGGCGCCTGCGCTCCCCCAAAGCGCGCAGCCAGCACCTCGCAGTCCACCCATTTCAGGCGCAAGAACTGCGGCACGACCGTCTGCCCTGAAGCGACGCCGGCCAGCAGGCAAAGGCACCCTATCGTCCCGACTATCCTGCCCATGCGCGGCCTCCTTTGCTGCCTCAACACAGAGAAGCTATCCAGTCCAACAGTCGACAGCCCCACACAGTTCCATCACCCACGGCCAAGCACTTCGACTACGGCATCGGCTACGTCCCCCGGTTTGATGGCCTGCATGCACCGGTAGTCGCGGCATGGCGTCCGCCTGCCGCAGTCGCCCTGGTCCGGGCACTCAACATCCTTCCGCAGGATGACATGCTGATCCCCGTACGGTCCCGTGAACGCGCCATCAGTGGGGCCGATCAACGCCACGACAGGTCTTCCCACTGCGGCGGCCAGGTGCTGTGGCCCCGTATCGGCGGAGACCGTCACGTCACACAACTCAAGCAAGCCGCCCAGTTCCAGGAGATTAGTGCGTCCTGCCGTGCAGAGCGCGCCGACGTCCGCTTCCCGTGCAACGCGGACCGATAGCTCCACATCTCCCGGTCCGCCGGGGATGATTAGTCGAGCGTCGACTCGCCGCTTCAACTCCCGAGCCGTCGCCGCGAAGTTCTCGGGCGGCCATTGCTTGTGCCGGCTCGATGCCCCGGGGTTCAATGCCACCAGGGGGCCTGACGCCCCGAAGTCATGCTCAGCTACCAGCCGCCGGGCTGTCGCCCGCGCCTGCTCAGGCAGGTGGATGTCAAACTGCGGCTCGCTCACATCCGCTCCGCACACCGCCGCGAGGGCCATGACTTGATCCACCGTGTGCGCCCCTTTGCGCTCGATGCGCTCGCCTGGGAACAACCACTGGTACTTTTGTAGACGATCCCCCTCGATCTGCAGGTTCCGGGAGCATCCCGCCAGCCGCGCAACGAGGCCGGACTTGAACAGAGCGTAAGGAGTAAGGCTTACGTCGTATCCCGGCGCTCTCAAACTCCGTCGCAGCTCACCCAAGATCCTCGCCGCTCTGAGCCATCCACGCGGGGATCGGCTCGCGTCCTGGAGTTCACGCATGGGCACAGGGTGCACGATGTCCAGGTCACGGTCGCCGGCAATGAGCTCCTGAAACCGCGAATCGACCGCCCAGCCGATGGTCGACTCCGGGAACGCCTTCCGCAGAGCCCGCAGTGCCGGCAGGCACAGGATCACATCCCAACCGAAGCGAACGTGGTTCTGCCATAGCACTATAATAAACAACAGGGTAAGTAGGCAATCGGTAGCGCCCTCGAGCGGGGTTCGCCTGTTCACTCAATATGGTCCCCGCAGCGACGAGAACCCGGTTTGCCTTCCCCGACCGCCGGTGCTATAGTCCACACGATTTCACCGCCGAACGCGCCGCAGGAGGGTTACTGCACCATGAAACTGCGTACATTGGGCCGCACTGATGTCCAGGTGAGCGAGATTGGTTTCGGGGGGATCCCCATCATACCGTCGGAGGATCTCGATCTCACCGATGAGCTAATCAACCACGCACTGGATAGCGGCATCACGTATCTCGACAACGCCCGCGCCTACCCCACGAGTGAAATGAAGTTCGGCCGCGTGCTCAAGGACCGACGCGACGAGGCATTCCTCGCCACGAAGACCCACGGGCGCGACCGCGACACCGCGTGGCAACATCTGGAAGAGAGCCTCAAGGACCTGCAGACAGACAGCCTCGATCTCTGGCAACTTCATGACATCTCCACGGCCGATCTCTGGGACCAGGTCATGGGACCAAGCGGGGCCCTGGAGGCCGCGCGCGAAGCCCAAGACCAAGGCATCGTGAAGTACGTGGGCCTTAGCGGCCACAGCATCGAGATGCTGCTCAGGGCCATCGATTCGGGGGAGTTCGACACGATCCTGTGCGCCTACAATCTCGGGATCCACGATACCGGGGACGAAGTGCTCCCGAAGGCGGCTGCGAGCAATACCGGAGTTGCCATCATGAAGCCCCTCTCCGGCGGCATCTTCTTCCGCCGCGAAGAGATCGACATATCCCCCGAGAAGGCCTGGCATTTCGTGCTTGAGCGGCCCGAAGTCAGCGTCGGGCTCGCCGGGATCAAGTGCATGCGAGACATCGACCAGGCCGTCGCCGCGTCCGAGTCCTTCCAGCCTCTCTCCGACGATGAGAAGCAAGACCTCATCGAGAAGGCGAACTACCTGGGCGACGATGTCTGCCGCAACTGCGGGTACTGCATCAAGGATTGCCCGCAGAACATCGACATTCCCCGGATCATGCGAATCCACGATGAGGGCCGCGTGTTCCCCTATGAGTGGCCGCGCTTCGGTAAGGAGTACGCAAGCATTGAGCCGCAGGCGGATGCGTGCGTCGAGTGCCGAAACTGCGAAGAGGCGTGCCCCTTCGACCTGCCGATCGTGGAGCGCCTGGCGATGGTCCACAAGCGGCTGGCCGGTCGCGTGTAGACACCGTCATTTCGCATTGAGGACTCCCGACAGAGGAGCGCCACTGTGTACGAGGTCAAAACGCCGGCGGTGTACATCCACGAGCGCGCATTGTCTGAGCCCACGTGCTCGCGGCGAGTAGACAGGCTGATGCACGGTATCGAGTCCGCGCGCCCGACTGAGGTCGTTGATGATGCCCGCCTGGATGAAGCGGCCGAGGAGCACGGCTGGAGCGAGATGGTAGGTCTGCGGACCGGAGAGATCGCCCGCCCCGGCGACCCGATCATCCTCCTCAACACCTTCCGTTGGCTGGAAGACGAGGAATGGGCGCGCCTGCACGAGGCGTACCCACGCCTGCGCCATTACTATCTGTCAGGGAATGGCGCCTGGACCTTCCGCAACGGCGAGGCGACCCTCCGCACGCAGTCGGGAGTCTGCACCAACGCGTATGAGCTCCACGCCGCGTGGGGCTGCCTGCACAATTGCGATTACTGCAATGTGCCGGACCTTCTCAATATCATGGTGAACCTGGAGGAACTGGTCGCGCGCTTCCAGGAACTGGTTGAGGGCAACCGCTGGCTCAAGCTGTGGAAGTTCGACAATCACACCGACACCATCACGCTGGAGCCGGAGTACGAGGCGTCTGAACTTATGGTCGACCTGTTCTCCCGCCAAGACGACCAGTACCTCATGATGTACACCAAGAGCGCCAACGTCGACCACCTGCTCGAACTCGACCACCGGGGCAAGACGATCGTCTGCTGGTCACTGGCGCCTGACACCCAGAGCCGGCTCATCGAGAAGAATGCAGCGACGTGCTCGGAGCGCATCGAGGCCGCGCGCAAGTGCCAGGAAGCCGCCTACACGGTGCGGGCGCGCCTGTCCCCCATCGTGCCGGTTCGGGGCTGGCAGGCTGAGGCCGACGCCATGCTCAGTGATCTGCTCGGCAAGGTGTTCCCGGACGTCATCACCATCGACACGCTGAAATGGACGGAGCCTACACGGGTGTGGAGGATGTTCGACAAGTCCCTCTGGGATGATGAGTACGCGGGGTATGTGGACCAGTACGCGGCGATGCCCCCGCAGGAGCGGCCCTACCCGATCCTCCCCAACGGCAAACAGCTCTTCCCTCATGAGGCCCGCGTTCGGATGTATGGGCTGCTCGTTGAGCGACTCCCGAAATCTGGGCGGAGTTCGCCGATCAGGTCGGGATGACGCCCGACAACTACGTCTGCGCGTGTGGACCGACCTCCGTGCCGGGACACGCGCTGTTCAGCACCTGATCCGCTGACCGGGCATAACGTACGAGAGCGGCGAGCATTATCCATCGATGCTCGCCGCTATACGTTCTATGGGTGGTTGCGCTCAGAGACCGTAAAAAGCTCGCGCGTTTGCTGTGGTCATCTCCGCGACTTCGGCGATCTCGACGCCCTTGAGTCGCGCGAGTTCTTCGGCGATCATCGGGATATACGCAGGCTCGTTGGTCTTCCCGCGTTTCGGCTGCGGGGCGAGATAGGGGCAGTCGGTTTCCAGGATGATCTGCTCCAGCGGCACCTTGTCGATGATGGAGCGCAGAGCCCCGGCCTTGGGAAAGGTCAGCGTCCCCCCTACCCCGAACAGCAGGCCACGCTCCATGCCGAACCGGGCGAAATTGAGGTCGCTGCCGAAACAGTGGAGCACG
>JALGSS010000194.1 GCA_029821745.1 Candidatus Zipacnadia bacterium | reverse complement strand
CACCCCCCCTCGGTATGTTCTGTCCGTCCCCAGACGCCCCGGTGGGCCGATGATCATCTCCACAACAGGCTTGAACGCAGCCGAGAGCGACCGGATTCGCAGCCACGACAGTCTTCTGTCCTATTGCGTTGTTGGTCCAAACCGCCGTTCTCGTGCTACGTCCGGGTGGCGAGCCAAGCGATGGCCACTATGTCGCTCCTGGCCGCCACCGGCTCACTGCCTGCTGGTCCAACAAGGATGCTGAGTCGCTGTCGAGAAACACGTATGTCCGCGGATGTGTCTGTAACACCGAGGCCGGGCAGGTGGGCGCAACGGTTCCGCCGAGGGCGCATCTGACGGCTTCAGCCTTCCGTGCGTCTGGAACAACAGAAATGATGCACCTCGATCTTAATATGCCTGGAATGGTCACAGTGATCGCCCGTGCTGGTACATCCCCTACGTCCCTGAACCAGCCTTCGTGAACCTGTTGCGCGCGGCAGGTATCCGACAGATCCACCACCGTAAACAAGGTGTCCGTGCCGAAATCCGCCGGGGGATCGTTGAAACCAAGATGCGCGTTCTCGCCAATACCAACGAAAGCCACATCGATGCCATCCTCATCCAGTAGTCCCCCAAGACGCTCGCATTCGGCCGACGGGTCCGGCGCATTGCCGTCGATCAAGTGAGCGGTGCCAGGATGAACCACATCAATCAGGTGCTCCCCAAGATACCGGCGAAAACTGGCCGGGTGTGACGCCGGCAGTCCAATGTACTCGTCGAGGTGGTACATGGTGGTCCTTGTCCAGTCCACCCCCGCGTTGCGCGTCAGCGCATCCAGGAACCTGAGTTGCGAGACGCCCGTCGCTGCCATGAAGGTGGCTCGGCCCTTTTCGTCAATGCACTGCGACAGCTCCTGCGCCGCTCGCTCGGCAGCAGCCTCCGCCATTCTCTCGCCAGTCTCGTATACGGCGACCTCCATGCCTATGTGTTCCTTTCGATCCAGGCGCCCGCACCCGCCGTGCCACAGACGGGCTCCGGCCGTGCCAGGGTGTCCTCGGTCAGCACCCTCACGCCCACACCGTTACCCATGGTGCTGTCTTCCGTCGCCAGATCGGCCTGGTCTGCGGGTTCCCCCTGATGACCCGCGTGCACCTCGACGTGCGGTTTACCGGTCCTTCGGGGGATAGGTCTTCTCGCCGGCCCGCACCGCCACGTCCAGCCAGTTCTCCGGTGGCACGAATGGACACGCGTAATGCTGACTGTAAGCACACCACGGATTGTAGGCCGCGTTGAAATCGACGATCCACCTGCGCTCAGCAGTCAGATGCGTGGCCGGCTCCAGGTCAAGGTACCGCCCGGCACCGTAGGTTTCGGTTCCGCTGGTCGCATCCTTGAAGGGGACGAACAAGCGGTCATCGTTGGGGGCGCTCTTGTAGGCGTGGAGTGTGTACTCCTCGCCGGCTATTCGGAACCGGAATTCTCCCGACGGCCACAGTGTTCGCGTCTCGCCAGCAGTGTCCCCGACCTCCACGATGTCCTTCTGCTCGTGCTCGTGCAACGTCAACTCAAACCGGTAGTCCGGGTCCGGAGGGTAATAGGCGAGGCCACGGAACCCCCTGCGCTGTTCCGCGCCCAGTGGCGATTGTGGGTGCTTGGCAAAGAACCGATCCTTTTCTCGCCGCTCCTCGTCAATCCGCTCCGTCCATAGTTGGCGTTCCATTGCTGTCCACCTTCCTCGCACTCCGGGATCACATCACGCGGGGCACAACTGCCCTGCAGCGCCCACGTCCCGAGCCTACCAGTCGTGTGAGCGCGTGCGGCATGCGCCCTCGGATGTGCGTTCCTGGGCTTCACCCTATCGTTGCAGCGTGGCGCCTGCGATGTGGGTCTCGCCGTTCACTCTACTGTCATGTGCGGCCGTTCGCGGCACCGGCGAAGATGCCTTGCGATTCAGCCATGAGCCGCGCAAGAACGCGGGCACACAGAGGATGTGCGGCGGCAACCACCTTCCGGACGTGGTGGACATCCACCTCCGCGAGCGTGCGGCCGATCACATACTCACGGACGCTGTACCTTATGTCCTCGCATTCCGGAGCATCCACAATATCGAAACTCTCAAAACGCAGCACGCCGCTTCGATCGCTTAAGGCACAGCGGATCCTATCGCGGCATTGCTCTTCCGTCATGGCCTTCCTCCTCGTCGCGGCACACTGCCGGTTCGAAGCGCCTCCACCGGGGGACACTGGAGCGACCGGCCTCCAACCGCGCGCGGGGCCCTTAGCCGAAGAACTTCTCTCGCCACCACAGGAAGTACCCCCACGCATTGTCGAGGTAATACGTCTCGTGGTCCGGCAGCGTCGGTTGTGCCGGTTCGAGCACAAGAAGGCTACGGCACGGGTCGCCTCCGGTCAGCACCTGGTACGCGCAATTGACCAAGATCAGTCGGCGCTCAGCCTGTTCGTCATCACGGTTGCGGTCTGGATGATACTTCATGCACGCGCGGCGCCACGCCGTTCTGATTCCTTCTGCCGAGGCGTTCCGGTCAACGCCCAGGACGCATCTGGCCGCGTCTCTGGCCTTGGCTTGTTGGCTCCGGCTCTCGGCGAAGTGTGCCTCGTCCATGCGCTGACATCCCGATCATCGCCTTGCGTGCCTCGTGTGGAGCACAGGGCGGTCACCGTTCTTGGCCGCAGGTCCCTCGTTTTCGATAACTGAAAACGCGTCCCCTGGTCAGGCGGCCATCGTGAACGAGGCGGCGCCGCGATTCTTCCCTGGACGTGAAGCAGACGGCTTCGACCTCCGACAGCGCCTTGTCAAAGGTCATTCCGTATTTCTTCAGATGCGTGGGGTAAAAGGAGAGCATACCTCTGCCCTTCAGCACCCTGCAAATGCTCCTCAGTGCCTTCATCCTCCGCGCGTGTTCGGGGAAGTAGCCCCGATGCAGGACATCATAGAGCAGCACGGCGTCAACCGAGCAGCAAGGAAGGGGGATGTCTCCGTCCTCGGGAACCTGGAGGCACCGTATGTTGTGCAACCCCTTCTGCTTTGATGCTTGGGCAATCTCCTGAAGCGCTTCCGTATCCTTATCCAGCGCATAGACCCTGCCGGCTTTCCCGACAATCCTCGCTGCAGGGGCGGCGTAGTTGCCCTCGTTGCATCCAAAATCCAAGACCGTGTCCCCTTCGGCGAGCCCCACCTTCCTCAGGAATCCCTCTGCACGCCGTTCCAGCCAGTCTCGTGCGCTTTCTTCCATCGTTGCCCATCCAGCAAAAACAGATCGAGGCCCGCGAAAGGCCCACGCCAACGCCGTTCATGTGTGGTACAGCGGCCCTCGGCTGTACCGATTCTCCCAACCGGGGGCGGCTGGGCTACACGCGCGAGCGACGGACAGCCCTGGCGGCTACTCGGGGATCTCGTCGGCGGCGACGTACTTAACCAGCAGATCATCGAAGGCGAGGAGCACGTAGTCTTCACCATCAACGCTGATTTCGTTGCCGCCGAGTTGCCGGTAGATTACGCGATCCCCAACGGCGACTTCTTCGCTTGCGTCCTCTGCCACGGCGACCACCTCGCCTTCCTGCGGGTCCTCCCTTGCGCTGTCGGGCAGGTGAATGCCACCGGGAGTCTTGTGGGGTGCTTCCAGTGGTTTCACGAGGATCTGCCCGTTGATCGGTTCGATCTCCATCAGCTCCTCCTTTCCGATTGGATGCCGAGAAGGGGCGCCAACTTCGCCGGGTCAAAACCAACGACCAGTCGGCCGTTGATATCGGTTTGGGGAACGGCCATGTAGCCGCTGCGCCGTCTGAGTTTCTCCGCCTCTTCCGGGCGTCTGGCGATGTCGATCTCGCGGAACGAGATGCCGTGGGTTCGGAGGTATGTCTTCAACAGCCCGCAGGGAGGGCACCCGGGTCCGCTGTAGACGGTCACGTGCCGGACCTGCCGCCCCCCGGCTTCAGGCGGCCGACTCGGCGCCGCCCCCGCGAAGTAGAGCGCGTAAAAGCGCGCGCTCTGCACGCCCTCGGTCGACCTGGTTACCCCTCCGTTCTCCACCGCGACCACCGTCGGCACTCGCTGCACGTCGAACTCCTTGTGGATGCCCCGGACCTTCTGGACGTCCACCACATACAGCGGAACGTCGTCGTACTCCTGCGCGAACGCCTTCAGTTCCGCAAGCGCCCGCTCGGCAGCCTCCGAGAATTTTCCCCAGAAGGCCAAGGCGAAGAAGTCCTTGTGCTGCTCCTGCACGTCCCGCAGATGCTCACGGTCTCTGATCCACTCAAGCACGTCGCAATCCCTTTACCGTTCTGAGATGGTCACCGCACCGCGCTGAGACGGATGGCGCCCTGCGGGCAATACTGTACGCACGTCCCGCAGCCTGTGCAGCGCGACACATCGACACGAGCCACGTCACTCACATGCACGGCCCCCTGCGGACACAACTGCTCGCAGATTCCACAAGCGGTGCACCTGGACAGGTCAACAACGGCGTGCCCCGTCAGCACAACCCGGTCGGCGGCACGATCGAGATGCCTGCGCACACCCTTCACCTGGTCTTGCAGGTCGGCGACCTTGGCTTTCAGTTCGTTCAACCGCTGCTGGAAGGTTGACGCCTGAGCGTTCCGGTCCATACCAATGCATCTCCACGTCTTGTGTGCTGTGCGAATCAGACACGACGGCGCGCGACGCGCCGCCCGGAGCGCTCCTCTTCATTGCAGAGACCGAAGGCGCTCAACACTCTCCTCCAGGACTTTCATCCGCATGTTAAAGTACTTACTCAGCCGTTCGAGAAGCGCCGCCC
Source organism: Candidatus Zipacnadia bacterium (assembly GCA_029821745.1). GTDB lineage: Bacteria > Armatimonadota > Zipacnadia > Zipacnadales > JABUFB01 > JALGSS01. The sequence goes on along the minus strand of JALGSS010000194.1, from coordinate 2,890 downwards.
TTTCCTGTTCGGTGTCGAAATGACTCAAGAGGCTCTCGGCCCACTGCACGTTCGCCTCCACCTCCTGAGGGATGCGCTCACTGTCGTGCCGCACGCCTTCTTCGGGACAGACGTCGTGACACCTGCCGCAGCGTATGCAGTTCTCGTCGTCGATGAGCGCAACGCCATTCGCCAGCGAGATCGCCTCGACAGGACACTCATCAACGCACACGCCGCATCCCGTGCACAGACTCTGGTTCACCCAAGGCATTCGTCACTCCTTCTTCCGCCGCACCACGACTGTTGATTCCATGAAATCGATGCTCTCGATCCTGCCCTCGATCGTCCGGGTGTTGCCCAGAAGGTCGGTCACGACGAGCCCGGCCTCTCCGAATCTTATGTGGACCACCTCGGTCATGACAGCGGGCGCGCTAGGCGGCTCGTCGGCGAGCCTGAGCCGTGCCAGACACACAGCGTTTTCCTCCTTCGCCTGCTACCGCCGCGCATAGAGATACTCGCAATCTTCCCAGTCCTCACCCAAACGGAGATCGGAAAGTGACACGCTCGACACCTCGTAGCCGAGTCCATCGAGGAACGCGACCATCGCGCGCACCGATTGGCCGAGGGCCTTGAGAGAATCGTGGTGGGTCTCGACAAAGATCGTGGCGGGGTTGTGGCTCAAGAGCGTCCGTGCGCCCTGGAGGACGAGGAGTTCACTGCCCTCGCAGTCCATGTTGAGCAAATCCAGCCGCCTCAGGCCCCGCTCCTCGAAGAAGTCATCAAGACATACCACGTCGGCGACCACCCGATCCCGCTGCCGGCTTGGGACGATCGAGGTGCCACCGCCGTCAACGTAAAGGCTCGTCGTTCCCGATTCCTTTCCGACAGCAGCGGGCACGACCTCTATGTTCGTGAGGCCGTTAGCCCTGACGTTGTCCTTCAGGATGTTCCGGTGCTTGGCGACCGGCTCGAAGCAGAAGAGCCGCCCTGTCTCCCCGATGGCTCGCGAGATGGCACAGGCGGTGAACCCGACATACCCGCCGACGTCAACGGCGACCATCCCTCTCTTGGCGACCGATTCGAGGAAGTCCTTTTCCCCGCGTGGGTGGACGTGCTCCCGCATATGGGCTTGGTAGTCCGGCGAACCGTAGAGGAACCGCTCCACTATGCGCCTCCCCGGCCGATCGCCTCGAGGTCGCCGACAGCCTTTGGGGCCGCGAGTATCGCATCGGCGACGACGCGGATCTCATCCGCCGCCGGCCCGGTAGGCACGGGACGGCCATCCAGGCCGGCGTCCACAAGGTCCGGATGAAAACACACGGTGCCCAACAACGACACGCCCCGCCGCCGCAAGACGTCCGACAGGTGTTCCGCGACGGACTCGGAGCCAACCTTGTTGAGAACCACCCCCGCGAACCAGGCACCGGAGGCCGAGGCCAGTGCCTGGACCTTTTCGGCCAGACGAACAGATTCCAGTGATGGTTCGACCACCCCCACCACGGCATCGATGCTCGTCTCGATGCCGCGGCCGAAGTGCTCGATGCCGGCCTCCATGTCGACCACGGCGACCTCGTTCGCGACCAGGCGCAACCGCTTCAGAAACTCGCGACAGAGGGCCCCGATGGGGCAGGCACAGCCCTCGAGGGCCTGGTGGATCTTCCCGACGGCGACCAGGCGGATGCCTTCTCGCGTGCGCACATAGTCGACCGGCAAGTCCGCTGGGCGGATCGCGCTCCGCGCGAGGACGGACGCCTCGTGCGTGGTGCCGCCCGAGGTGGGTCGTCCGCGCAGCACTCCTCGGACGTTCTGCCTGCCGCCCGCCAGTTCCATCAGCGGCGTGGGCGGTCTGTCGAGCCCGAGCATTTCATGCAATCCGGCGTTCGATTCGTCCGAATCGACCACGAGCACGTGCAAGCCTCTGCGCTGGAACTCGTTCGCCAGAAGCGCCACGAGGGTGCTCTTGCCACTTCCGCCCTTGCCGCAAACCGAGATCTTCACCGCGCTCCCCTTCTCGTATCGGGCTTGAACGCTCTTGCCCAGGTGAGTTGTCGGCAGGCCGTCCGCCTCGCTCGGACCTTTACAAAGCCTGCGCGCCGAAGCAGGTCCGCCACCTCACCGGTCGAGTGATAGGGCTCGTTCCACAGCCGCTGCGCGAGCGACCCGCTGGGAAAATCAACAACCAGGACCTCGCCTCCCCGGCGAAGCAGCCTTCTCGCCTCTCGAAGGGAGGCCACAGGCGCACCCAGTTCGTGCAGCGCGTAGAGCGACACAACAGCGTCCACGGTGTTACTCCCAAGGAACGCGAGGTCCCGAGCGTCCGCCCGAACACATCGAAGGCGCCCGCCGAACTCCCCGTCCCTCGGAAATCCACGGTCGGCCACGTCGATGCCGATGACGTGACGGTGGTCATTCTGCTCGGCGAGAAAGCCCGCCAGCCGGCAGTGGCCGCAGCCCAGGTCGACAATCCTTTGCGCCGACTTCAGGGCCGAGGCAATCTGGCGATGGAGACGGGGTTCGATGGTTTCGTAGAAGTCATTCGTGATGGAAGCCATCCCGTGCTCCATGATCGCCGCCGATCCGACGCCCGCCCTGCGCGGGGGCCAACCCGTGGGGTTCATTCGGCTGACCCGCCAGTCACGGCCCGTTCGGGCGAGCGCGGCACAATGTCCAGCGCGAGGCGGACAGGGCAGTTCAGCGACGCCGAGACGGGGCAGTACTTCTCCAGTTTTTCCGGCTCTTCTCCGAAAAGTGTACCGCGTGGATCCGGTTCAGAGCGATTTTCCAACCCTATGGGATGTATCGCTTTACGGCCAACGGCACGGTGGGGTATGCTGCGCAGACCGCCACGGAGGATAGGGCGACGGTGGGAACCGGCCCGAGCGCCGTGGCGTTCGCGTACGGCACGGGCGAC
>JALGSS010001131.1 GCA_029821745.1 Candidatus Zipacnadia bacterium | reverse complement strand
TTCGCTCCGGCCTTGACCACGTCCGTCACGTCGACACGGAAGGGCGGCTTCCACAGGACGCCCATGTCCCGGCCGTTGATCCGCACCTCGGCGATCTCGCGCACGGCCCCCAGGTCCAGCATGAGACGCGTACCCCCGGGCACACCTTCGGGCCGGACCTGGACGGTCTTCGTGTAAGTCGCAGTGCCCGAGAAGAAGCGAATCCCGGGCTCCTCGCTGTCCGTCCAGGACGAGAGTGTCTCGAAGGTCGCTTTCTCGGGTGCCCCGAGGTTCGGCGGGAACCGCACCTCCCACGGGCCGGCGACCTCCAGTGGCTCCGGCACGGCTTCTACCTGGGTGGCCAGCGTCTTCCCTGAGGCGAGGGTCAACTCGTAGCTCCCCGGCTGCCACGCGGTCAGCCGCAATTCGCCCTCAGGCAAGACCTCCAGGTCCGCCGGGGGAAGCGCTGCGAAGGCTCCCGATGCCTCCGTGCCCTCGGGCAGGTCGAGGGACTGGTTCTCGCCGACGGTGCGCGTGTACGGCTTCCCGTCCAGCGTGTACGTGACCCGCAGTTGCTTGACCACGAGGTGTGCGGGGTCGCCTGCGATGGAGTTGTCGGCGATCACCGACAACGTATTGTCGCGGACCAGCGCCGCCAGTTGCTCTGTCACGTCGACGGTCGGCGTTTCGGGAAGCTCGGCCGGCTCGTCGGGCAAGACCCCGTACAGGGCCCGCTTGACCACCAGCACCATGGGCTCGGCGCCTTCAGGCGGCGCACTCTCCGGGATGCTCAGCGTTTGGTTCTCGACCACAGTCTGCGTCCGCGGCTGACCGTTGAGGGTGTAGTCCACGCGAAGCGCCTTCACGATCTGAGGGGCGGGATCGCCTGCGATGGAATTGTCGGCCCTTATGCGCAGTGTCCCGTTCCGGACGGCTGCCGCCACTTGCTGAGTCACGTCCGCGATGCCGTCTCGCTCACCCGAGAGGACGCCATAGACCGCATCGAGGATCGCCAACTTGGGCGCGGGCCCGGGGCGTGATTCCAGCAGCGCCTCACCGTTCCTGCGGGCGTCGACAACGTGGTCCGCGTCGCCGGATGGCTCTCGGAAGACTACGAATAGGGACCCCGCCGGTTCCATGCGCAGAGGCACGATGGTTCGCCCGTCCTGCTCGGAGTAGATGGGGGCCGTCTGCATACGGCCCGTCACGGGATCCCACAGCTCGGGTGTCTTGCCGGTGACGCGGAAGCTACACTCGACTGATTCAACGCGGTTCTTCTGATTGGAGATGAAGTACAGATCGGAGCCGTCCGCGGTGCGGCGGATATGCTGCAGATTGGCGATCGCTCTGGAAGTCCGGCGCGATGCCCATTCCCGTCAGGACATCCGCAATCGGCTCCCCATCGATCACGACACCCTTGCCGAGGGTGTTGCGTGTGATGGTCTCCCCGTCGCAGGGACCCCATATCTCGTCTGCGAGGGCCCGAATCTGGGCGTCTGCGTTCGGGAAATCCTGGAGTCCCGGGGCGGCCACGGGCTTCGTCCCATAGACGGTGGCTCCGTCATTCACCAGATCCCTGATCTTCCCCAGCAGGGCGGGGGTCATTGTCGCCGACTGCGGGAGCACGAGAATCCGGTAGCTCATCCCGTCCGGCAGGACGATGCGGCCGCCTTCCACCGACATGCGCGTGAGAATGACCTCCGCGTTGCAGCCGTCGTAGTCGTGAGGCCGCTGCGGGCGGGTAGATCATTCGGGGCCTGCTCCCCGTAGAAGTAGCACAGGTCTGCATGGAACAGCCCGGACTGGAGCATGTACTGGCAGCGAGCGAGATACTGGAGCCATGCGGGGCTCTGGTCCCACCACGTTGACGTGCGCTCGAAATGGAAACCGTGAGGGCCCATGGTCATGCCCGGTAGCAGGCCTTCCCATGGCTGGTGCGCGTACCGGTGGAAGATGAAGCGGTTGATGCCGCCGCAGTAGATCAGGTCCCCGAGGGCCTTCAGCGAGTAGGGGTGGTTCCGCCATCCGCCATTCTCGGGACTGGCGGTGAAGGCCTCCGCACCGACATACTTGAGGCCGTAGGTGTGAGCGACCGATGCCGCCTGCTTGCTGGATTGGTTGCTGTTGCCCGATCCGGCCCAGAACTCACCCATCGGGATGTCGCCGCGGCCCCCGGCGGTGAGATTGTCGAAGTTACCGTTCCCGTAGGCCTCGACGGACAGCTCGATGCCATGCTCGTGGCATAGGGTCGCGAAGTGCCCGAAGTAGTTGTCCGCGAACAGATCGCCGAGGGT
>JALGSS010000193.1 GCA_029821745.1 Candidatus Zipacnadia bacterium | reverse complement strand
TCCTTGTCGTCCATCGCCCCGAAGAATGATCCCCAGAGCTGCCAGGTGAGAGTCTTCGGCCGGCGGCCCTGAATCGGCGGCAGGATGCGCACAGGGATCGTCTGGAGAGGCTCGGAGATCGTGCCGCCATTCGCGGCCGACCAGTAGACGAAGCTTGTGTCGGGTGTCTTCGGCTCCCCGGACTCCTCCCGGTAGCGCACGAAGGCATTGAACAGGGAGAAGATGTAGTGGCGGCCCGTCGCGATCGTCTTGGTGGCAGTGATCTTCGCAACCTTCATGGGTCGCCCATCAATCTGCTGCTCGCCAAGCTGGGTGCACTGGAACAGTGGCTGGTAATCGGCGACGCCGTAGTATCCCGTGGAGCCCAGGATGTCGAACTCGGGCGGCACGGCCAGATAGGTCGTCCAGTCCGCCAGCTTGCGCTTCGGGAGGCCGTCGCAGATCAAGGTGATATGCTGATTCGTGTTGCGCGCGATGTGCAGGGCCGGGTCGGGCGTGGGCCATGCGCGTGTCTTCTCCCACAGCAACGTGTGCCGCAGGATCACGGCGCTGCCCGGTTCGCCGACGATGCCCCCGTCGCTGACAGGCGCCACCGGCCAGCCACGGTCATCCAACTCCGGCTGCGTGGCGTCGGGTGTATCGGCGGGCGTCATCTTCCACGCCGCGGGCAGATCGACGACGTTGTCCGGCGGCTCGATGCGCACCGAGGCCGTCCCCTTAGTGAGTTTCAGGGCGAAGACGTTGGAGCCCTTCTGCAGAGGAACCGGGATGGCTTCATTGTCTGCCTGCAACCCGGCTGCAAGCCTCTCCGCGTTAACGTACAGCTCGTACGGGCCGTCGCAGGACAGGTGAAGAGTTGCCACCGAGGACCTGACGGGGCGCGCGAGTGCGGCCGTGACGGACAGCGGCTTCAGCGTCGCCGCATCCAGCACCGCGTGAGCGATCTTCGGCGCGCCCTCGGCGGTCACCGGGAATTCGCAGGACAGGTCGGCCTTGCCCGCGACGGGCACGAAGCGAGTGGTGCGCTGAACCGTCGCGCCGTCATCCACTGTGGACACGATGTAGACGCCGGTCGCTTCGGGCGTGGGGGAGAGGCGAACCGAGATGGCGTTGGGACCCACCTGCACCGAACCGGGCGCGCTCAGACGGACGCCCGTCTCGACGCCATCGGCGAACACAAGGCCGCCCCAGGCAGCCGGGTCGTGGAAGCCGCGGTCCGATGGGTTCCAGGAACTCGTCTCATTCCGGGCCTTGGCGATGCGGCCGATCACCGCCTGCCAGCGTTGGCCGGAGAGGGGTCGCTCGACCCCGAGGTCGGCGAGTGGGATCGCCATCTCCGCCGACCACGAGGCTTCCCCAATCTCTCCCGCCGATCTTGCCGACGAGTTCCACTCCGTGTCGCGCGAGGCCCACAAGTCCGAGGACATACACTGAGCGTCTGTGACCGTGCCCAGGGCGTTGACCGTGAAGTCGTACACGGTCTCGTCCCCAGTGTCCGGCTGAAGGAGCACGAGGCACGCATCGTCCCGGTAGGTGTCGCCGTCCCGCTTCTTGACGTTCGCCTGGAACTCGTGGCGGCGCTGCTGGGCTGTGTCGAGGATCGGCTCATCGCACTCGAACAGCACGTAGAGGTTGTCGTCGTCGTAGCACAGTCGCGCATCGGTCTGCGCGGCGACAAGAGCAGAGGTACGTGGGAGCAGGAAGTCCGTGCAGGCGACTGTGTTCGCCCAACACGCATCGCCGGGATCACCGTCGATCACTGGCGGCCGGGCGCAGCGCGCGACTCGCGCCAGAGGAGCTTGCGGGACCAGCGGCGGCGCTGCGTCGAGGGCCTCCGGCGTGAGGGCGTCGTCGGTGCTCAGCACCACCGCGTCATACGTGACCTTCTCAGCGCACCCCTTCGCCTGCCGGAAGTCGATTCCGAAGGTATCGCCCGCCTCCCCGGCCAGCAGCGCCGGGAACCGAACCCAGTGCCGGCCGGTCTGTGTCGGCTTCGCCTGCAGGAGCGTCTGCCGGGCCCCGGCTTGCCGGGTGAACAGGCGGTACGTGTCCCTCGCCGACGCAGGCTGGACCCGCAGGTAGACGGAGACGGGCTTCGAGGTCCGCGGGAAGGGGATCTGGTCGATTATCACGTAACTGGAGTGCGCCGCACCACGGCCGCCAAGCGCGCCTTTCGCTTGCTCAACATACTTCAGCTGGGCGTAGTCCTCGGCCTCAAACCGAATCGGCTCAACCTCCACTTCATACGTGACGGGCGCGTCGTCGAGACGAACCTGGATATCGTCGACCTCGAATATTGCGCCCTTCTGCACGGTCTCGCTGATGAAGTGGATGCCGAGATGTCGGTCGGCGGCAGCCAGGGCCTTCGCGAGAGAAACGCTCTGCCATTCGCCGGTCAAAGGGAGTTTCTGTGGCGAGTAGAGCCAACCGTTGGCTGAGATCAGGCACAGCCAGATCTTACCGGTGCCGCGCACTTTCGCCGACACGTGGGCGAGGCGGGCGCCAGTGAGGCCCGTGGCGGTCACATTGATGCCCTCGAGTCTTCTCTCGCCGGGCAGTGTCACGCGAACGTGCTGCGCGCCCTCCGCGGAGTTCTCGGTAGATATCTCGATCTGCGACTGGGGTGCGTCCTTGTAGTACGGCTTGGCGCCGGCCGGTCCGTCCTCAAAGCCCTCGGTCCAGACTTGGGCGCCGGCAGAACCAACCCCCATGCATAGCAGGCTGAGGGCGATGAGTGGCACAATGGATATGGCGAGACGACTTCGGTCTCGGGAGGGCATCAAGCATCGGCTCCTGTCTCGTCATCTGTCTTCGTGGAAGTGCTTTCGCTCTCGCGGTGTGTGCGGTTCGTCTTGCTGCTACTCTTCGGGCATGCGCTGTTGCGACATGACAGGCGGTCACTGTACGGCGGCACTTACCGCAGCAGATGAGTGGCAGATTTCGCGGACGGGCGAGCATGAACCTTCCGGGCTCTCGATCCGCGCTCACCGCGCAGGTAGACAGAGACGCCGCCCGTGGGCCGGGCGGCGTCTCGAGTGGCTCAAGTCGCACGCGTCTACCGCAGGGGTTCGAGGATATCCACCGCGCGTTGGATGTCGGCGGCCTGCTGGGGCCCGCTGATCTCGCGCTCGATGGTCAGGTGCCCTTCGTATCCGAGCGCCTTCAGCTTCGGGATCAGGACCGGGAAGTTGACGCGGCCCTCGCCCATGGGCTTCTCGACGCCGAGATCGGTGCCGTCCGTCGGATACTCGCCATCCTTGCAGTGAGTGCCGCGGACATACCGGCCGAACACGTCCAGTGCGTCGATGGGATTGGCCTTCCCGTACATGAGCAGGTTGGCCGGGTCCAGGTTGATCCCCAGGTTGTCGGTGCCGATGTCCTGGATGGTCCGCAGGAGCGTGATGGGCGTCTCCTGGCCGGTCTCAAACCAGAACTCCACACCGTGGGCCACGCACGCGCGCGCCACGGTCTGCAGGGCGATGATGGTGCCCTTGTAGAGGATGTCTCCGGGCCAGTCGGGCAGGAAGCCCACGTGGGTTGTGATGGACTGCACGCCGATGCGGCCTGCCATCGCGGCGGCGCTCACCAGGGCGTCGACACGCATGGCACGGTACTCCGGCGGCACGAGGCCAATGGTGATCGGGCCCTCGGTGAAGTTCCACACGGCCGGACCGGGCAGACCGGCCCAGAGGGTCGAAATCGTGACGCCGTGAGCGTCGGCCGCGGCTTTCAGCTTGTCCGCCATCTCAGGCGTGCCATGGGGCGGCCACTGGACCTGGCACGTTTCCAGGCCGAAGTCCGCGACTTTCTTGATGAGTTCGTCTGGGTTCTCACCCAGATGGGTCATGACGCCAACTTTGAGCTTCTCGGACATGGTTACACCTCAGTGTGAGTATCGGTGAATGAGACTGCTCGGGGTACCGGGACAGTGACGGTGCCGGGCCGGTGCCTGTCCCCGGTACCATAATGCAAGCGTGCGGGGTCGCGCAACCGGCAATTGCGTCGAGGAGGGAACACCGCGCGCCGGGAACCTGTTATGATTGGGAGCAGCCGTCTGTCAACGGTGCGATCGACGCCATGATCTCGATCGCGCGTAGTTCCATGCCCCACGAAAGGAAGCGTCAGTCCGTGAACAACACCGCCCAAGCCGTTGCCATACTCGCCGTAGCTGTTGCGAGCCTGACCTGTGCAGTCCAGGCCGCCGACCGGCAGCCAATCGTCTGCGATGGGCAGTACCGGAACCACCTGCAGGGGATCACCAGCAACCAGAAGGACACGATCTACTGGTCGTTCACGCGAGACCTCGTCAAGACCAACATGAAGGGCGAAGTCCTCAAACAGGTCCCGGTCAAGTACCATCACGGGGACCTGTGTCTCGCGGGCGGGAAGCTGTACGTGGCGTTCTCCCCGGGGTATAACAGCCCCGGCCAGCCCTCCAAGGTCTACGTCTACGACGCCGATGACCTGTCGCCTCTCGACATCAAGGACGTGCCCGAGGTGACGTATGGCGCGGGCGGGATGGAGTATCACAAGGGGCATTTCTTCATCATCGGCGGCCTGCCCAAGGACAAGCAGGAGAACTACGTCTACGAATATGATAAGGACTTCAAGTACCTGCGGACGTATGTCCTGCCGACCGGCTACACCTCGGTGGGTGTCCAGACTATCTGCTTCCATGAAGGCTTTTGGTGGCTCGGGTGCTACACAATCGAGGGCAAGAAGGGGCTTGTGAAGACCGACGAAGCCTTCAATATTGTCGGGATCTACGACACGTCCCCGTCGGTCGGCATCGTGGGCTTCGGGCCCGGCCACTTCCTGTTCGCCCGGCATTTCGGCGAGAAATGGCACGCGAAGGCCGTATGGGCCCGCGCGGACGAGACGGCGGGCCTCGTCTTCGAGTAGGCGACCGAAAACGCAGCCCCGGACAGCACACGAGGGACGGGCATGTGGCGGCCCGTCCCTCGACGGTGTTCGTGATCGGCTTTCCGGTCCTAGCTGATGCGCAGCCGGTTCCAGCGGATCTCGCTGACGCAGTCCTCGACACACCAGTGCACGGTCAGGACATCCCCATTGGGCAGCAGATGTGGCGACGGCTGGCCGAACTTGAACGAGCTCATCTCCTGGACCATGCGCTTCTCGGACTGCCTCTCCGCCCCAGTGCCCTCGGCGCCGACACCCCAGACAGCGATCTCCTCTTCGCAGACCCACTCGCCGTCGTCCATGTGCGCCAGCCGCACGCGTACGCCCGGCTCATCATACCGGTAGTTATACGCGAACAGCACGCGGCCGTCTGCGAGACACACCGGGCAGCAGCTCTGTCCCCGGAAGCCGGCGGACCTGAAGGGCGTCCAGGTCAGCCCGCCGTCGTGGGACAGGGCGTATTGGTTCTCGATGTCCGATTCCGTCTGCTTGTCGTGGGCCCACCCGACCGCCAGCAGTTCTCCCGGCTCACGCTCGGCGATCCGCACCTCCCAGAAGACCAGCCGGTCCTCGGGGTCCTCGAACATGGTCCCGACCTGCGGCCATGTCTCGCCCTTGTCTTCGGAGATCAGGGCGATGCACTTGTCGCCGCAAGGGTGCGTGCCGTCCCAGTTGCGCCACGTGGACATCGGCACGATCCAGCGGCCGTCCGGCAGCACCACAATCGGCGCCTGGGCCTCAAAGGACCCTGGGATGGGCTTCTCAACAATGCGTGGCTCGTCCCAGGTGCGGCCCTCGTCCGGTGAGCGGACCATCAGAAGTTCCATCGGCAGGATGCCACCGTTGGCCTCGTTGCAGATGGCCGCCTCGGGGTCTGAGCGGTCAAACCGCGTGCCGAAGGCCACTACGTGGCCGGCGGGGTCGGCGGTGACCTTCAGACACTCAGAGGTGGGGCAGTCGGGCCCGGTGCCGTCATGGATGGGCCCTTCCACCGTCCACGTTGAGCCATTGTCCTTCGAGCGGGCGATCTGGCAGTGGCCGTCAGCCGCCTCGAAGGCGCTGCCCACTTGCAGCGAGGCGAGCAGGTCGCCCGACGGGAGCACTGAGACCCACGGGAAGTAGCCGTGGACGGACCGAAGATGCGGCTTCGGATTGCGGAAGACAACGCCCGTCTCCACTCGCTCGACCAACGCCACGGCTACTCACCTCGTTGTGTGTCGCGATGCGCGTCTGCAGCTCGCGGCTACTTGATTCCCAGCAGCTCGACGTCGAAAAGGAGGGTCGCATTCGCTGGGATCACGCCGCCGGCTCCGCGGCTGCCATACGCAAGATCCGCCGGGATGATCAGCTTGCGCTTGCCGCCGACCATCATGGACATGACGCCCTCGTCCCAGCCCTTGATGACCTGGCCGACGCCGATTGTGAACTCGAAGGGCTGCCCGCGGTCGACGGAGCTGTCGAACTTGGTCCCGTCTTCGAGGGTTCCGGTGTAGTGCACGCGAACAGTGTCGCCGGACTTCGGGCAAGCGCCGTCGCCCAGCTCGATATCAACATACTTGAGGCCTGATTCCGTGGTCTGAATGTTCTCGTCGCTCATTGAGGTCTCTTCCTCTCCCGGCTGATCTGACGTGGCCGGTTCGTCCGGCTGGGCCGGCTGATCCGGCGTGACCGGTTCGGGTTCTGTGTATGCGGCTTGGAGATGCTCATACGGCGCGAAGATCGAGATGTCGGCCGCCTCGCGCAACTGCTTCAGGACGTCCTGGGGCTTCGCCGCTTGCTGGGCCTTGTAGATGCCCTCGATGCGCTCACGGTCCTCGGCGAGGCTGGCCTCCTGGGCTTCAGTCATTGCCTGCAACTGCACGACAACCCAGGCGCCTTCGCCCATCTGCAGCGGGCCGGCGACCTCACCGGGCTTCAACTCCGGAAGCGTGTCGCGCACCGGGGGAAGCGCGACCTCTTCGAGCCTCGTATCGATCGTGATGCCTCCTGCGGCGCGCAGGTTGGGTGCCTTGTTGTACTGCTCGAAGAGCTTCGTGAAGTCGGCGCCGGGCTTCGAGAGTTCAGCGACGACCGAGTCAGCAGCCGCCTGCTCGAAGACGACGATCTGTCCGAAAGTGTACAGGGCTGGTGTCCCGAGCGCGCTCTTATAGCGGTCCAGGAACCCCTGCAGCGCTTCGTCGGTGATCTCGACGTCCTTCGTGCAGAGCCTGCGCATCTTGACGTCCGTCTTGATGCTCTCGCGCAGTTGCGCTTCGGTCATCCCGTTGCTTGCCAGGGCTTCGGCGAAGTTCTCCGGGGAACCGACTTGCTCGCGGATCTGTTCGACCCGCTCCTCGACTTCGTCGTCGGTCAGTGAGAAGCCGGCCGCTGCGAACGCGTTGTCGATGAGCAGGCGGTTGATGATGCCCACGAGGGCTTCAGAGCCGAAGTCCTGCTCCAGGCGGCCGATGAACTCGTCGCGCAGGATGTTGTGTCCGTCCACGACAGCGACCACTGCTTCCGGCGCCGGGGCTGACGCGCCGCCGGTCAGAATTCCGACGGTCTGCGTCGTCGCGTCCCAGTATATGCGGTACCCCATCGCTGTGGTGACGGTACGCAGCGGGAAGAACCAGGTGCCATCGACGAACAGGCCTTCGCTCTTGTCGATGTTGAGAGCCTTGTCGCCGGCTTGGATCGCGATCTCCGTACCTGCCGCGGGCCACTCGTAGGTGAGCTTGAGAGCTTCCGTGGTCTGGGCCAGCGGGACATAGGTGAGGTTATCCCGAGCGATCGCGCCGGGGTCGAGAGTCTGTGGGGCGCCGTCGAT
>JALGSS010000192.1 GCA_029821745.1 Candidatus Zipacnadia bacterium | reverse complement strand
GCAAGGTCGAAGGGGTCATCGGCGGTACCGATGGCTCCACCCGCTTCGAGAGTGATGCTGGGCTCACTGCCCCGGGCTCCGAAGACATTGGCAAGGGACTCGTTCCCGTCGATCAGATCACCGTCTGCACTGAGAGCGATGGTGTCGGTGCCGGATACCTCGCCCACCGTCATGCTCCCACCGGAGGAAACATCGACGTTACACTGCTCCCCACCCATGTAGCTTTCTCCCGCCAGCGCTTCCGTGAGTGTGAGATCGTCGTCTACCGCGACGAAAATCCCGCCCGTGCCCGATCTCATCGACAGCTCGCCCACGTCCATCGCGAGGGGGCTCTCGCTATTGACCCCGATGCGCCCGCCCGCGGTCAGTGTGGCCTGCCTGGCACTGAGTTTGCCCGTGGCACCAATGATGTCGCCGGATGCAGTGAAGGTAGTCGCCGCGTCTTCGTTCAGGCCGAGCGATCCCAGTTCGATATCCCCCCGGGTGTTCTCGAACGCGAAGGTTTTGATGCTGTCCGCTTCCCGCGTGTACAGGCCGCCCGTCCCCGTCAGGCCACCGTCGAACTTGAGGTAGCCTCTCTTGAGTGGCGGCTGTTTGGAGCCGAATGTGATCTCCACCACGCCATCCGGCGAGGTGACACCGAGATCAGTCAAAGCGCGGCCAAACTCGTTGTTGTAGAATATGCCCGCCTCGGGTGAGGTGACCTTCGCTGTGAGAGAGTCAATCCACCCATCGATGGCGTTGATGGTGTACGGGTTCCAGAAATCGTTTTTGTTCTCGACACACCCAATGCCGTTGGCGGCCTCCATGTAGGCGCTGCGTGCCCTGATGTTGGTGCCGCCGCCGAAATTCGCCTTTCCCCTACTGCAGCCATCCGAGATGCGCCCTGACTGAGACACGATCTTCACGGTGTTGTCATAGGCGTAGACGTGCCCCAGGTTCAGATCCCCGCCAACTGTGAGTTCCACGTTGCCGTCGCCGGTCCTGTCATTCATGACGTGACCCTTGGCACCCGCGATGATCTGCTCAGCGTGCAGGCCGTCGATCTCCGAGATGAAGATCCCGCCGTCCTCCGTCCAGGCTTGGAGATTGCGCACTTGGGTCTCGATCGGGTCCTGTAGATGACCGATGCGCAGTTCTGGCTGGTCAGTTCGCGTTGGGTCAACGGTACCAAAGGTGCTCAGGTGCAAGATCTCCGTGAACACATTTAGCTCTTCCCAGTTGGCATCCAGTATCGCCCCCCCTCTGGCGGTGATGCTGACCGTGCACGGGGCGGTGACCGCACCCAGGGGGATGATGCCCTCGGCCGTGATGTTCACATTGCGACCCGGTCCATACTTAGCGCCATCCATCTCGAAGTTTGCCACATGGTCGTCCTCACCGATGGTGGGACGCATCCCATATTGCTTCGCGACGATCCAGGGTAGCACCAGCTTGTCGGTGTCTCCCGGTCCCCCCTTGTCCTCGATGTAGACGCCGCCATCGTAGGTCTCAGCCGAGATCGCGTCGACGCTGGTCCTGATGGGCTTTCCCTCTTCTCCGATCCAGCTGTCCAGCGAGGTGGCCTCGTCGGGGCCATCTGTCTTCAGCACGGCTTCGGCAGCGGTGATGTTGGGGAAAGCACCACCCTTCCCCGAGTCGATGATCGGTCCCCCCTTGGCGAGTATCCAGACCGTTCCTGTCCCGACGTGTACCGTCCTCAACTGAAGTCCACCAGACTGGTCCTCCAGGAGAATGTGGCGGTCCTCAACGTTCGCATTGAACTCGCCCACATCTGTCTCGATTGGGTTTCGGACTGCCCCGAAGGCGATACGCCGGGTCTGTTGTGTCTCCAACCACAGGACCAAGCGCTGTGATACCCAGATAGCCAGCCGTGATGTCGATGTCGTCATCTGCGTCGGCCTCCCTGATGCCGCCGGGCGCGGTGAGGTAGACATAGGTAGACTCAATGTCGTCAATGGTGATGCCCCCGGGCTCGAAGCCGCCGTCCGACTTGTTGCCCACTTCGAGATACAGACGTGCTGAACTCATGTTGATCTTGGTGCCGGACTTCTGTACTATCTCCCCGGCGCCCGGTTCCCGTCCGACGCCCAGACCAGTCTGGTTGGCGAAGATATCCAGGGGGGCGCCCGCCACCGTGATGTCCGCGTTGAGATTGACGCTTCGCCCTGCCTTCAAGGTGACGCCCCCGGTGTCGGGACCCGAGAACGTGATGGGCGTCCCCACGGTGAGATCGTTGCTGGCCCCGACGTCGAACACATCGCCGAAGTTGCCGAAGTCGGCGACGTCTCCGAGGACGACATCCCCGCCTGTGTTGCGGAATGTAATCGCGGAACAGCTGGAAGAAACGGTGTAAGGCAGCCCACTACAGGAAGGCCCGGTGATACTGAGAGCATCGTCGCTGCTCGTGAAGTCGAGAGAGAAATTACCAGAGGGAAGGGGAAGGGGAGAGGGAAAGGGAAGGTAGCATTGCCACTTCCCAAACCGAATACTCACATCACCACCGTTGGTCGTGGCGGAGATGGAATCCGCGTTAGCATCGAGGTCGATGCCGTCCCTCGCCGTGACAGCAAGTTCGTTGGCGGACACGTTGACTCCAGCGCTATTCCCATCCGTGATCGCACCGGACGGCGCGTTGAGGGTCACGCTACCGTTGCCCACGTAGACCGAACCGACCCCGATGTCCCCGTTCGTGTTCTCGAAGGTGAGGGTGGTGCCGGCGGCGTCGGCCGTCAGCTTCCCGCCTGCGAATTTCACGCAGTCGCCGCCGGGACCGAGGAACACGTCCCCATTCTTCGTCGTCACCGAGATATCTGACCATCCGCTGCCGTTGACGTAGATCTCGTTCCCACCCGTGTCCGTGACGACCAGGGACTTCACATCCGCGTCGATCGCTCCCCCTTCACCCCCCTCAGGGGTGCCGATGCCCCCCGCCGCGATAGCTGTAAGCTTGTCCGCTGCAACGGCGCCTCCATCGTCCCTGATCGCACCAGATGCCTCT
This sequence comes from Candidatus Zipacnadia bacterium, assembly GCA_029821745.1. GTDB lineage: Bacteria > Armatimonadota > Zipacnadia > Zipacnadales > JABUFB01 > JALGSS01. The sequence goes on along the minus strand of JALGSS010000192.1, from coordinate 5,036 downwards.
ATCGCCACTGACGCGCCTTCGACGTTGACCTCGCCGACGACAATGTCACCCCCCGTGTTCCTGAAGGTGAGATCGCAGCCGGTGGAGGAAGCGCTCAACTCCCCATCGGCGAAGTTCACGTACTTCTCGCTGCCCTTCTCGATGATCACGTCTCCGTTATTCGTGGTGGTCGAGACTGACAACGGGGCGCGCTCCGTGTTGACATAGATCCCGCTCCCACCCGTGTCCGTGAGGGTCAAGTGGTATACCTTCGTGTCGATCGCGGGTCCCCGGCCGCCGGGGGCGCCGATGCCGCCGGACGCGGTGGCGTGAAGGCTGTTGGCGGTTATGTAGCCTCCGTCGTCCGTGATGGCGCCGGACGGCGCGTTGAGGGTCACGCTCCCCTCACTTCCCACGTTGACCTCGCCGACCTCAATATCCCCGCTCCTGTTCTCGAAGGCCAGCGCGGTGCCGGTGGCGGAAGCGCCCAGCGCTCCACCTGCGAACCGGAGGTAAGCTTTGCCGCCGTCCGGGATGGTAACGACGCCGTTCTTGACGCCGGCTTCGCAGTCGGCGATTACCGCCACGCCGTTCTCGGTCGTGACCGACATCCTCTCTGGTTCCCACCCGGCGTTGATCCTGATGGTGCCGCCGCCGGTGTCAGTGAAGGCCAGGTCGCGAACTCTTGTGTCGAGATCGATACCGCCCGCTGCCCGGGCACTCAAGCTGTCAGCCGTCAACCACCCTATCCTGTCTTCGATAGCGCCCGACGCTCCGAGAGAGACGGCCTCTTCTTTCCCGACGTTGACGTTGGCGACGCCGATGCTACCCGCGGTGTTCTCGAAGGCGAGGCGAGTCCCGACGGCGTAAGCGTCCAGTTGTCGGGTGTCGCTAAATTCGGGCTTCTCGAATGTTAGGTGTTTGTCGCCGCCGAAGGCCACGGTGACGTCCCCATCGGCTGTCTTGACAGAGATCGACGACAGGTCGTCGTCCTCGTTGATGTCTATCGCGCCCCCACCGGTGTCTTCAACCGTAAGACTGGCCACCGTGGTGTCCAGGTCGATACCGGCCTGGGCGGTCGCCTGGAGGTGGTCGGCGACCACGTAGCCTGCATCGCCATTGATGCCCTCGATCGAGCCGCCCTTGGCTTCCAGCGTTACATCTCTCTCTGGCCCGGCGTTGACGATTCCCGTCCTGATGCCGCCACCCGCCGCGACACTGATTGAGCCGTCCGACGTGCTCACGTCCGTCAGTGTGATGTCGTCAATCTCCGAGATGGAGATGTCGCCGGCCTCAGTCGCCGACGCATCTAGGGTCCCGACCTCTGTGTTCAGGTCGATGCCGCCCTCTGCGGCAACCGCGAAACTGTCAGCCACCACATTGATGGCATCATGGTAGCCGTTCTCAGCCGTGATCGCGCCGCCTCTGGCCAGGATCGAGACCATTCCCGTTCCGGCGTTCACTGTGCGGAGTCTCAGACCACCGGATTGGTCATCCAGCAGGATATCGCGGTCTGTGACGTTCGCATAGAACCCGCCCACATCTGTCTCGATTGCGCCGCCAAACGCGCCGAACGCGGGGGCACTTGTGTTCCCAGCCGTGGGGCCAAGCACCTTGACACCCAGATAGCCAGCCGTGATATCGACGGTCTCATCCGCGTCGGTTTCCGTGATGCCGCCGGGAGCATGGAGGTAGACAAAGCCCTCACCACTCGAGCCGGTCCCAACGTCTTCAATGACGATCCTCCCGGGCTCAAATCCGCCCGTGGACGTGCTGCCCACCGCGAGCAGCAGGCGGCCCGTCCCTGGTTTCAGGATCTTGGTGCCAGACTTCTGTACTATCTCCCCCGGGCCCGTTGCCCTTCCGACGCCCAGATCAGGCTGGTTCGCCCAGATGTCAAAGGGTCTGCCCGCCACTGTAACATCCGCGTTCAGCAGGACGCTCCGTCCGGCCTTGAGCGTGATCAAGGCCGTACTGCTATCCGGGGGAGCCGGGTCCTCGCGTACCAGGGGCTTGTTCACTCTGATGTCGTTGCTGGCAGAGACCTCCAGGCGGCCATTCCCATTGATGGTGTCGACCGTGACATCCCCGTTCGTGTTGCGCAGAGCGATGAGCCCGGTGACCGCGTCGGGGGCCGTGAGTTCGCCGTTCTGGAAGCTCAGGTAGGTGCTTCCACCGTGCCAGATTCTCGCCCTGCCGCCGCTAGTGGTAACGCCGATATATGGTGTGACGGCCCCGCGCGTGTCGATCGTGATCGCCTTGCCTCCCGTGTCAGTGAGCTCCAGCCTGCTTACCTGGGTATCCAGATCGATGCCACCACCCGCTGTGGCGAAGAGCCGCTTGGCGTGCACGTTCGTCCCTATGAGTTGGTCAGTGATCGCGCCTCCCTGTGCGTCCAGCGTGACATCGCCGGTTGCCCCCGCGTTCGCCGTACCCGCTGCGATTCCGCCCCCGGTCGACGTCAGGGCAATGTCGTTCGTGTCGTGGTCGGTGCCCGAAGAGTCGACGTTCGTGGCCGTAATCTGGCCGCCCGACGTCAGCGTGATCGAGCCATCCGCAGTGCTGACGTTGGTCAGCGTGATGTCGTCGGTCTCGCTGATGACCACGTCGCCGGTCGCCGTTGTCGACGCGTCCAAGCTTGTGACCGTTGTGTCCAGGTCGATACCACCAGCAGCCGTAGCCGAAAGCTCGCCGGCGGTCACATTGATTTGGTTGGCATTCCCGTCCGTGATCGCTCCACCTCCGGCGGTCACGGTGACGGCGGCGGTGCCGGCATCGATATTCCCGACCGGCACATCCCCGGCCGTGCTCTTCACGGCGATGTCGCCGTCCTGCCCTCCGGCGCCCCCGGTGGAGCGCAGGTTGCCGATGCTGACCACGGCTTCCGCCCCCGCGCTCACGGTGCCCAGCGCGGCAGCACTGGCCTCGGGCGTGTACCCGGCTTCAATGCGGATGTTGCCGCCTGCTGTCGCGATCGTGTCATCCGTGTCCTCGAAGCTGATTCCGCCGGTCTTGGAATCACCCTCGCTCTCGGCGTTGCGGGTGCGCATGACGAAGGTCTTGCCGGCCTCTGTCTTCGCGCTCAACTCACCGTCACTGAGGTCCTCGAGGACGATCTCGTTCTTCGCCTGCAGAACGATGTTGTGGTCGGCCGCGACGGCCTCGAGAGTCTCCTCGTGGATCACGGACTCGTCGGGTCCCTCGTCAAATGTCACCGGATTGGTCACGTCGCCCGGGCTCGCTCCACCGTCGGCGATGGTCAGCTTCTCCGGGTCGATGAACAGCGTGCCCGCTTCGCCGTCCGAGGCGGATGCGTCTACGTGCGTAGTCTCGAACCGGACATTGTCGTCGCCGAGCCCCACCTTGATCAGCCCGCCATCGCCCGTCGCGCCGCCTGTGGCTTCGAGGGCGGCGTCCGGCTGGATGGTCGTGGCGGTGGCCGATGCGATGAGAATATCGCCGCCGTCCGAGTCGTCTCCCTGCCCGCTTGCCGACGTGGTGCTGCCCGCGCCGACAACTGTCGCGCTGGATGATGTGATACTGATGCTCCCGGCGTCCGCCCCGACATCACCGTCCGCGAGGATCGTGCCGATCTGGGCCACGAGATCACCCGTCAGCGACACTTCTCCCGCATCGGCTGCAGGTCCATCGGCGGAGACGTCGATGGTGCCGCAGTTCTGGGCGATGCCCTTACTCCGGCCCACCAGGCGCACGGTGCCCCCGCGCTTGACCAGAGATTTCGCTTCGATGACCCCCGAGTTGTTGACGACCGAGGACACCACTTCGCTTGCCGCGTCGCCGGTCAAGACGGTCTCGCCGCCATCGTTCTTGATGGTCCCCGTATTGCTGACGGCGTCGGTCAGAGGCGTTCCGTCAGGCCCCGTGATACTCTCCAGGACTTCGCCTGAGACTTCGTAGCAGTGAGGTCGTCGCCGTGGAAGTCGAGGGTGAACTTGTCGCCGGAGCCGAGGACGACTTTGCCGACCTTCGCGAGGACGAGGCCGGAGTTGTCGACGCTCGGGGCGACCAGGAATGCGAAGCCGTTGTCCGCGATCTTGATCTCGCCCTTGTTGATGATGTAGGACGGATCGAGCTCCGGGTTCTGCAGGAACTCGTACTTGCCCGAGAGGAAGTCGCTGTCTTTAATCCCAAACGTGGTCGCCGCGAGGCTCCCGACGTCGATAGTCGCGTCCTTCCCGAACAAGATGCCGTTGGGGTTCAGCAGGAACACGCGCCCATTGGCGATGAGTTGGCCGAGGATGTTCGACGGTGTGGTCCCGGTGACCCGGTTGAGCGCCGCCGACTTCTCGCTGGGCTGCATGAACTTGACCAACTCGTTGATGTCGATCCCGAAGCCTTGCCAGTTGATGATCGCCTTGTCGGTGAGCTGGTTGATCATCGTGCCGGCGCCATTCTGGGCGATGGTCGCATCACCGGCCACGATGGTGCCCCCTTCGGGGGCGGCGTGGCTGGGGTTGCGCACGGCCACCAATGACGCAGCAGCAAGAGTGAGAACCACGAGGAGCCCAATCCACCTGGGCATTCTGCGGGGTTTCGAGATAGCGACTAGTACTTGCTTGCATAAGTTAGCCTTATAATGTATACTGGCTGCATGGCCAGGAAACCTACGCCCATCGAGTCGTCCGAGGCAGAGCAGGCGCCCCTTGAGAGTTGGGTGCGTGCCGGGTCCACTGAGCATCGGTATGTGCAGAGAGCCCAGATCGTGTTGGCGGCGGCCCAGGGCAAAGGCACGTGTGGCAATGCTCGATGAGCCGCCGCCCAAGGGCTATGCCACCTGGAACGGGCGCCTGGTGGCCGAAGCGCTCGGCGACGTGAGTGACGACCAGGTCTGGCGAGTACTGCGCCGTCACGGGATCAGCCTGCAACGGCGACACAGTTGGTGTCTGAGCACCGATCCCGAGTTCGCCGCTAAAGCCGCCGATATCGTGGGCCTGTACCTGGCCCCGCCGGAGGACGCGGTGGTGCTGTGTGTGGACGAGAAGCCCAGCATTCAGGCTCTGGAGCGCGCGCAGGGCTATCTGCGCCTCCCGGACGGA
>JALGSS010000191.1 GCA_029821745.1 Candidatus Zipacnadia bacterium | reverse complement strand
CCCCTGCACGCGAGGACGTGTCTTGCCGCCGGTGGGCCAGACGATCCCGTCTGGCGTGTCTTGCCCTCGGCACGGACCGGTTGACAGAGCATACTTAATAGGTAAAATGAATGAACGTTCATTCATTCTGTCCTGATCTGCCCACCCGGAGGTGTCCCCGAGCATGGCCCAGGCGGAAGACGAGAGAGAGGCAGCCCGCAGGGCGCAGATCCTCCAGGGCGCGGCGCGGGCCTTCGCCCACAAGGGATACCACGCCACCACGGTGAAGGATATTGCGGCTGAGAGCGGATTGGCCCCCGGAACGCTCTACCTGTACTTCGAGGGGAAGCGTGCCATACTCTTGGGGTTCCTTGAGTATGCCCTTGACGCCGCTCAGACCCACGTGGAAAGCCTGGGCGCCGTGCCGCTTGAGGCCGCGTTGGCGCAGTTTCTCGCCGAGCGCTTCGTCATGCTGGGGCAGCATGCGGGCATCGTCAAGGTGCTGATGGCGGAGGCGATGTTCGACGAAGAGCTTCAGGCGCAACTGCGGGAACTGCTGACCGTACGGGTTGGGAACCTCATCGGCGGCTTGCTTGAGCACTACGGGGGTGAGCGCCTGTCACCCACGCAGCGCCTGACCGCAGTGCGGACTATGCAGGCGGCGGTGATCGGCTGGGGCGTGCTTCTCCCCGGCATCGGCGCTGAGTTGCCGGGCGACGCGGACGAGTCGGCGCGTCACTTGGCATCACTACTGACTCGCGGCATCGATGACATACTGAAGGGAGCCCAGCAGGATGGCTGAGGGATCACCGCTATCGCGTGTACCGAAACCGGTCCGGATCATCCTCGTCCTGCTTGTCCTGTCGGCGTTGGCCGCCCTGGTCATGAAGGTGACCGGGCAGTTGAGGGCCGATCCGGACGGGCTCATTCGGGCCAGCGGAACCGTCGAGGTCCGGACGGTCGAGGTCGCAAGCGAAGTGGCCGGCAATGTCCTGAAGCGCCCCATTGAGAAGGGCGACAGTGTGGACACCGGTGACTTGATCGCCGTCGTCGCCAGCGAGGTCATCACTGCTGACGTCGATCGGGCACAGGCCGCTCTCGAGACAGCCCGAGAGAATCTTCGACGAGCCGAGGAAGCCGTGAAGCTGCAGGAGGGCGTTGCAGAGAGGGACGTCGAACGCGCCTCGGCGGCCCTGCGCACGGCGGCGGCCCGGTCGCGCGACGTTGAGGATGGCTCGCGACCTCAGGAGATCGAGGCGGCGCGGTCGGCGGTCGGCCAGGCCAAGGCGGCGGTCGATGCGGCGGCAGCGCGGCTCCGGCAACTGGAATCCGGCTTGCGTCCGGAGGAGATCCGCCAGGCCGAAGCCGCCCACGAGGCGGCGGGGGCCAATGTGGAGGCGGCTCGAGCCAAGCTGGCGGATCTTGAGGCGGGTGCGAGAGACCAGGAGATCGGGCAGGCAAGGGCTGCCCTCGACAAGGCCCGAACTGCCCGTGAGAGGGCGCGGAAGGACTACGACCGGGCCCTCGCTCTGGTGCGCCAGGGGGCCATGCCACAGCAGCAAGTCGACGGCGCGGAGGCTGCCTACGAGGCCGCTGAAGCCGATGTGAAAGCGGCCGGTGAGCGGCTCGCTCTCGTTCAAGCCGGCGCGCGCACGAACCAGCTTTCCGCCGCCAGGGCCCAGCTTGAGCAGGCCCTCGCGAACCAACGCAGCGCCAAGGAGGCCCTCGCACTCGCCCGGAAGGGCCCGCGGCAGGAGGATATCGATCAGGCCGGCGCGGCCCTTCAACAGGCCCGCGCGACGCAGTCGGCTGCGCAGGCGCAACTCGACCTCGTGCGCTCGGGTGCCCGCCGGGGCCAACGCGACACCGCCCGCAGGCAGGTGGATGAGGCACGGGCGGCGCTTAACCTCGCCACGGAGAACCGCAGGCAGGTCGAGTTGCGCAAGGCCGAGTCCGATGCGGCGCGCGCTCAGGTTCTTCAAGCCCAGGCGGCTGTCGATGCGGCCACGGCGGCCCTCGACAAGTACGAAGTCCTGGCTCCGGCTCCGGGGATCATCGACGACACCCACGTTCGCGTCGGTGAGGTCGTGAAGCCCGGCTCATCCCTCGTCACGCTGATCGATTTCTCGGACACGTGGGTGACGGTCTACGTGCCCGAGCCCAAGCTCCCTCTCATCAAGGTGGGCGACGCCGCCACGATCACCGTCGACGGTCTCCCCGGACAGACCCTGACCGGGACGATCCGCAGGATCGGGTCCCAGGCCGAGTTCACCCCGAAGTACGTGCAGACCCAGGACGAACGGGCGCGCACCGTGTTCCCCGTCGAGATCGCGGTGGACAACTCTCAGCGGCTGCTGAAGCCCGGCATGCCCGCCGACGCGGTGATGGGGAATGCCGGCAGCTAGCGGAAGTCAGGCCCCCAACGCCGAGCTTGCCGTATCCGCTCTCGGGCTGCGGAAGCGATTCGGTAACGTTGTTGCCTGCGACGGCGTGGACCTGTCCGTCGGCAAGGGCGAGATCCTCGGGCTTGTCGGCCCCGACGGCGCCGGGAAAACCACTACGATGCGCATGCTGTGCGGAGTCCTGGATATCGATGCCGGGGATGCCCGTGTCGACGGCTACGATGTGCGCACGCAGCCCGAGAGTGTCAAGCGTCATATCGGCTACCTGCCCCAGCGGTTCGCGCTGCACCGCGATCTGACTATCGACGAGAACATCCGCTACTTTGCGGACCTGTACGAGATCCCCGCCGGTACGTGGGAGCAGCGCCGCGACGAGCTGCTGGAGATCACCTATCTGACCCCATTCCGTAGGCGTCTGACAGGGCGACTGTCAGGCGGGATGCGCCAGAAGGTCTCACTGGTGTGCACGCTGATCCACCGGCCCCACATCGTGTTCCTCGACGAGCCGACAACGGGTGTTGACCCGGTGTCCCGCAGGGACTTCTGGAAGATCCTGTATGACCTGCCGCGCGAGGGCGTTACCATGGTCATCAGCACCCCGTACATGGACGAGGCCTCACGCTGCACCCACATCGCGTTCATGGATCGCGGGCGCGTGCTCGCGGCGGATACACCGGCGGCACTCCGCGCTGCCTATTCGGGCATCGTCGTCCATGTGCGGGCCGAGGCCCAGAGGAGGGCCCGGGAGATACTCAGAAAACTCGATACGGTGACCAGTGTGGAGGTCTTCGGGGACCGTCTGCACGTTGCCTTTCAACCCGGCGCGGACATCTTGGCGGCACGCGGAATTCTTGAGGATGCGGGCGTCCATTGCACACGGTTCGAGGAGACCCAGGCGTCTCTCGAGGACGTTTTCATGAGCTTCGCTACGCCCCCGGCCACCCCCGTGGGCACGCCGACAGGTGACGCGTAATGCCCTTCGCGGTCGAGGTCTCCGATTTGGAGAAGAGATTCGGCAAGTTCGTTGCCGTCAACGGCGTGAGCTTTGCCGTTGAGGAGGGCGAGGTCTTCGGCTTCCTTGGGCCAAACGGTTCGGGCAAGTCCACAACCATCCGTATGCTCTGCGGCCTGCTGCTGCCATCCCGCGGGTCGGGCACTGTGGCCGGCTTGGACATCACGCGACAGGCCGAGCTCATCCGCACACAGATCGGCTACATGCCTCAATTATTCTCCCTCTATACGGACCTGACCGTGGGCGAAAACCTGCGTTTCTACGCCGGGCTATACAGCGTTCCCACGGCCCGGGCCCGGGAGAGAATCGAGCAGGTCACCGGGCGCCTTGAACTGACCGGAATGATGGATCGCCTCGCCGGGACGCTCTCCACCGGCTGGCGACAGCGTCTAGCTCTCGCCTCGAGCGTTCTGCACCAGCCCCCGATCTTGTTCCTGGATGAACCCACCAGCGGCGTCGACCCCGTTACCCGCCGGCTGTTTTGGGAATTCATCGATGACCTCGCTGAGGACGGGGCCACTATCTTTGTCACCACTCACGTCATGGATGAAGCCGAGCACTGCACGCGGCTGGCGATGATGCACTATGGCAACCTCATCGCGCAGGGAACGCCGGAGCAGATGCGGCGGGAATATGTGGGAAGTATCGTCGAAGTGCGGGCCGAGCCGCTGTGGGATGCCGTCGAAGCGCTGATCGCGGCCGACGACGTGGGGGAGGTCGCTCTGTTCGGCGACGCCCTTCATGCAGAATGCACGCCCGAGGTGACGGATCCCGAGGGAGCTATCCGGCAGGTGCTTCAGAGCGCCGGAATCGCCGTCGGATCGGCAACGGGCGTCGAGCCCACGATGGAAGACGTATTCGTCTCGTTGGCCCGGAGCCACGAGCGGCCCGATGAAGTGGGGCGCGATTCGACATGAACCGGCGCTTGCTCACTATCGCCCGGGCCGAGTGGATACACAACCTGCGTGACCCGCGCAGCCTCTTCGTCGTGGTCGCTCTCCCCGTGCTGCTCTTGTTGCTGTATGGGTACGGGATCAACTACGACGTGGACAATGTGCCCTTCGCCGTCTATGACCTCGACGGCACCAACGCGGCCCGCACGGTCATCACGCACCTGGAGCAGAACCGCTACTTTCAGCTTGTCGCTGCAATCACCCATCGGCGCGACATCGACGAGCTGATGGACCGCGCCGACGTCGCCTTTGTGCTGGTCATCCCGCCTGACCTCGGGCGCACCCTTGGGGCCGGGCGACCGGCGACGGTGCAGGTCATCCTCGACGGGGCGGATACCACTCGCGCGAACATCGCCCTGGGATATATCCAGGCTGCCTTGCTGAATCAGTCGAGCCGCATCACGATTGATGTGGCGAGGCGACAAGGAGTGACGGTGACGCCGGCCTTCACCGTGCACCCGACCATTCTCTACAACCCCGGGCTGGGCAGCACCCAGTTCATCGTGCCGGGCCTTATCGCGATCATCCTGACGCTGCTCGCGGGGCTGCTCACGTCCACCTGCATCGTCCGGGAGCGCGAGGCGGGCAGCTTCGAGGCCCTGGTGACTTCGCCGGCGAGGGCCGGAGACATCCTCATCGGCAAGATGATCCCCTACGCGGCAATTTCCTTCGTTGATGTGCTGCTCGCCATCGGCACGGGCGCCCTCGTGTTCCACGTGGTCCCGAAGGGCAGCTTCGTCTTGCTCTTGTCCATCAGCTTCCTGTTTCTCGTGGCGTCTCTTGCCATCGGGGTTCTCTACTCGACCCTTGCCCGGACCCAGCAGATCGCCATCCTACTGGCGATCCTGACCACACTGCTGCCGACGGTCCTGCTGTCGGGATTCGCCTTCCCGTTGCGCAGCATGCCCATGCCGCTTCGCGTCATCTCGCAGATCATCCCGGCGACCCATTTCCTGATCATCATCCGAGGAATCTACCTGAAGCAGGCGACCATGGCCGTGCTATGGCCCCGTGTGCTGGTCCTTCTCGGCATGACGGTGGGTCTCGTCGCCATCGCCGCGCGCAAGTTCAAAAAGAAGCTGTAGTCGTCGGGCGCATCGCGCTACGCGCCGCCCGGCGAACCGACTGTCAAAGCGCTCCACCTGAACCATGAGCCGACTCGCCCACGTCATCCGCAAGGAGTTCATCCAGATCCGCCGCGACAGCATGATGCCGCGGCTGATCCTGATTGCGCCGATCCTGCAACTCATCCTGTTCGGCTACGCCGCCACCAACGATGTGCGGAACGTCCCTGTGGCCGTGTTCGACGGTGACCGCAGCGCCGACAGTCGCCGGATCGCCCAGGCCATCGAGAGCAGCTATTACTTCCACCTGGTCGCCGCCGAGGATGATCCCCGGTCACTCGAGGACCTGATCCTGCGCGGCCGGGCCCAGATCGGCGTGCACATTCCGCAGGACTTCCACCGCACGATCATGCGCGGGGAGACGGCCCAGATCGGGGTGCTGGTGGATGGCAGCGATTCGAACACCGCAGGGATAGTGACGGCGTATCTCGTGGGGATACTGAACTCGAAGGCCCTCGAGTTCCAGGTTCGGAGCGCACGAAGTCAGGGGACCTTCGGTCAGGAGTTCCCTCAACTCATCGTGGAGCCGAGGGTCTGGTACAACATCGATCTGCGGAGCGTCAACTACATGGTGCCGGGCGTCATCGGTCTGATCCTGCTCGTGCTCACGATCAGCCTGGCGAGTCTCGCGATCGTGCGCGAGCGAGAGCGCGGCACGCTTGAGCAACTGATGGTGACGCCCCTGCGGGGCCGTGAGTTGATCTTCGGGAAGCTGATCCCCTTCGCCATTCTCGCGACCTTCGACGTCGCCCTGATCTTCCTGATCACCATCGGCTGGTTCAAGGTGCCCTTCAGGGGGAGTCTGGCCCTGCTCTTCGCGATGGCGCTCATGTTTCTCGTGGGCAACCTGGGGATGGGGCTGCTCGTGTCGGCGCTGTCCCGGACTCAGCAGGAGGCGCAGATTCTCGCGTTCTTGATCATCATGCCCTCGGTGCTGCTATCCGGATTCATGTTCCCGATCCAGAACATGCCCGAGTTCATCCAGACCATCACCTACCTGATACCGTTCCGCTACTTCCTCGAGATCGTGAGAGGCGTGTTCCTGAAGGGCGTCGGCGTGTCGGTTCTCTGGCCACAGATGGCCGCCCTCACCGGGATGGCCGTCGCCCTGATCGTGACGGGGATCGCCTCGTTCCGCAAGCATCTGTAGGCGGCAGGCTCAAGGCTGTGTTGAGGAACCAATGACGCATGGTCGTGGGCCCCACGAATGCTCTGAGATGCCTTGCACGGGGCCCCGTCGCACACGGCGCGACACCCCGTGCCCATGATTGCAGTTCTTCAGCACAGGCTCAGTCCAGCGCGTCCCTATCGTCTGCAGCAATGGCCTCCCGGAATACCCGCAGGTCTGAGATGCGCCCCTGCAGGAAGCTCTTCACGCCGTAGTCCGCCCCGACGTAGAAGCTGCGCGGCGACGGTGAGTAAGCTCCGGGTCGGTGCACCGGCTCGCCGGGCCGGCCGTCGACGGTGACCGTCAGCGTCCCGTCCGGCGTGCGCGTGGCGATGACATGCGCCCACCGGCCGATGGGCGCCTGCTGCTCGGCGGCAGGCGTTAGCGCTCCATCCACAGCGACGCTGAAGCGCACCTTCGCGTCCTCGGTCAACTCCAGCTTGTAGCCCTTCGCCTCGTCTCCGCCCTCAGCAATCTTCCCGCAGATGAACGCGGGCCCGGGGCGCTGGGCGTTGAGCCAGAGGCTGAGGGTCATGCTCTCTTCTGGGCTGAGGACATCATCCACATACGAGTGCGGGACCTCGACGAAGTCGTCCTTCCCGTCGAGCGCCAGCACGGTGCCACGTGTTTCGTCCCTCTGTAGAAGCGTCCCTCCATCCGCGCCGGAGACCGCCGAAATCGGGCTGTTCAGACCGGCGAACCGGGAGTGATCCGCCACGTCCGCCGTGAAGGGCAGATGCAGCACCATCCGGTCAGTTTCGGGAGCCACAGTCTGGAGCTTCTCGAAAGTGGCTTCATCAACCCGCATGAGTTCGGCGTCATCAAACCACGCTGCGCCCTCGCTATCGCGCGAGCGTAGGATCAGCCGCGCGCGAGCCGCGCCCTCCGGCGCCGTAGCGTTCACGGTCAACCTCTGCCAGTCCTGGGTGCCGTCCACCGAGGCACTGGCATGCTCGGCGACCGGAGCGAGGTCGTCTTTGTATCCCCGTGGCTTTGTAGACTCTCGTCCAGGCCGACGCCGTCCACAACTCACCGGGATGCACGTAGACTGACGCCGGCCACGTCTGGCGCCACTCCACGCCCTCTTCCGGGGTCCACATCACTTTCACCGCGCGCCGCCCATCGTGCCAAAGCCGAGCGTTGCGCTGGATGTGGCCCTCCCACATGGCCCGGCCTACGCGGTCCATTGGGTCGCCGTGGCGGCTCTTCTTCCATGCTCGGATTAAGCACGACGTTCCGGTTCAGAGCGGCTGGTCCGGGGCGCGGACACTCGCCCACGAGCGCCACGATGGAGTGGTACAGGTCCGCCAGCATCTTCGCGGCCTCGGCGCAGCAGGCCACACGGATCGTGTGTTCGGCCTTTGCATCCGAAGCCTGCAGCGCCGCCCGTAGCTCGGGCGCTCGCGCGTCCACGAACGCGACGAGTTCCTTCCCCCGCTTTTCCGTCGCGTCCGTCAGATCCTCCACATTAGTCGCGAGGATCACGGGCTCGTACGCCCCGGCGCTAATCTTCGAGACATCGAAATGCGCGCTGCGGTGCAGTGCCTGATAGCTGGGGAACGTCGCGCAGTCCTGGAGCAGATGCGACAGGCAGCCGAGCTGGATGATCGGCCGCATGAACTCCCCGGCCCGGAACCTCGCGATGATCCTCGGGACGTACCACTCGATGCTGTTGATTGCATCGGGGGGCGCGTGACCGAAGCGGCGTCCGACTCCGGTATTCGGGTTCCAGCCCGTGAATTCGCAGATCTCCCACTCGCGGCGCACGTCGGGCGTGCGGGGTTGATCGGGGAGCCCCGACCAGCCGCCGAAG
>JALGSS010001130.1 GCA_029821745.1 Candidatus Zipacnadia bacterium | reverse complement strand
CATGGCCTGGGCGGCAGCCGCAACGACATCACGAAGATCGCAGCGCCATTGATCTGCCCGATGGGTATCGCGGTGATGGCCATCGACGCGCAGTATCATGGCGACCGGAAGATCAATGACAAGCCCTTCCTGTCGTCGGATATCGCGTCGGTCGCCGAGGCGTTCCGTCAGACGATCATCGACAACCGGCGCGCGCTGGACTACATCGCCGGCCGCGATGACCTGGACTCGGAGCGCGTGGTTCTGCTGGGCCTGAGTCTGGGCAGCATCATGGGTAGCATCGTCGCCTCACTCGACACGCGCCTCAATGGCGCGTTTCTGGTGGTCGGCGGCGGCGATCTCGCCGGCTTGTTCGCCAAGTCGCAGATCGACGACGCGAAGCGGCTGCGGGAAGAGCTGGGCGACATGGAACCATTCCGGGCCGCCCTGGCGTTCGTTGAGCCGGTGAACTTCGCGGCGCACATCGCCCCAAGGCCCGTGGTCATGGTCAATGGCAAGGACGACGAGATCGTCATCGCCGACTGTGCCCAGGCGTTGTTCGACGCGGCGAAGGAACCCAAGAAGATCACGTGGTATGAAGGCTCGAACATGAGGGGTCATATCCCGCCGCTGGACCTGGTGTTCAGGGAGTTGAAGGCATTCCTGGCATTCCGGAGGACTCGAATGCAGTACTTTTTCATCGTCGTTGCCGCGGTGTCCGGTCTAGCGCTGATCCTGTCCGTCATGTTCCAGACGAGCAAAGCGGAGAGCTTCTCCGCGGCGATGGGTGGCGGCGGTAGCGGCGCGGATGGCCGCTTCAAGCCGGGCAGCAAGGAAGAGTGGCTGTACAAGATCACGAAGGTCTCGGCCGTCGTCTGGCTGATCTCTGCCGTGCTCTCTGGCTACGTTTACTACCAGGTCCACTGATCTTGCCTCGGCCCATTCCGTCAGCCGGTTTCCCGTGACTGGGCGGCCCACAGCAAGCCGCTGAGTCCGGATGTGAGAGGCGTCAGCGATGCCTCCGCTTGCCTGCTTGCACGAATTCAGCCACGCACCTACCGTGTAACGCGGGTGCGTGGCTTTTGCGCGTTGGGATTCCGGTCTCGCGTAAGGCAGTGCCACACTGCACCCGACTGCAACCGAGGTGACCCATCAGGATGTCCCGTTCCCCACAGGCGTACCACTGGCCAACCCTTGTTGCCGCGATAGCTCTTGCCTGCTGTCTCCCGGCGTGCGCTCTGGACCTGATGCCGGCCCCGAAATCGATCCAGTCCGTCGATGGAGCGGTGGCGATCGGCCCGAGGACGTACAGCCTCACCGGGCCCGCTTCGCCCCAGGTTGACTATGCCCTTGAGGTGCTCGCGGAAGCCCTCGGCGCCGAGGCGCAACGGGTCCAGCCCGGGGACGCTCTCGTTCGGTTGCGGGTGGCCGACTCGCGCGCAGACCTGGCGCGGGCCGCTGAGGCCCTTGGGCTTCCCGCACCGCCGGAGGATGTGTGGCGCGAGGGCTACGTGGTTGATGTGGGCGTCTCAGAGCCCGACCGCGTTCTGCTCACCGGGCCGCCGGTCGGCCTGATCTACGGCGCGTTCACATTGGCGCAAATCCTCGACGACACAACGGCGGAAGGCACCGTCTCGCGTACCGCGATCTGCGATTGGCCGACGCTGATCACACGAGCCTACACCGGCTGCGTCCGTGATGTCAGTCAGGCCTCTCTGGACCGGCTCGACTGGTTCGCCCGATGGCGCATCAATGCCGGCTACTACGAGATCTATGGCGACCAGGGCCAGGATGGCGCTCCCCCGGAAGTGGCCGACATCCAGAAGGAGTGCGAGAGGCGCGGCATCGCCCTCTATGGCCTGATCTCGAACTGGCGCACGGACCTGCTGCTCAAGCGCCCGCTGTGCGCAGCAAACCCCGATGATCTCGCCCGAATCCGCCGGTACTCCATGGAGCTGTGCGACCGGGGATGCGAGGGCCTCATCTTCCTCTTTGACGATCTGACACAGGCGTCCGTCGAGCATCCCCTCACCTGCGACCAGTGCAAGGCTCGGTTCACGGGTCTCGCCGATGCGCAGCTAGAGCTCATGCGCCCGATGATCGAAGTCGGCCGGGAGCGTGGCATCGA
>JALGSS010001129.1 GCA_029821745.1 Candidatus Zipacnadia bacterium | reverse complement strand
GGGTGCCACTCGACCATCCGGTGATGGTTCGGATAGTGCACCACGAGCACATCCTGCCGGGACAGCTCCGCCTTGAGCCGTGGCAAGCCGAAGGGGACGGTCCAGAACTCCCCGCGAGCGCCCAGCAAGGGCTGCAACGGTGAATGGATAAGACGAACCGCAGGGTCATCGAAGCCCTCGGCGGGACGCTGATAAACCGTCACCTCGTGGCCCGCCGATTCGCAGACTCCTCTCAGCAGATGGACCCACACGTCCGCCCCGCCGGTGATCGGTTGATAGCTGTGGGTGATCTGGGCTATTCGCACGGGACGCGGCCCTCCATCCTCGCGGAGCGAGTAAGCGTAGCGGGAAATCGGTGCCGCCCGTGCCGTCGCACGTGAAGACTGGTCCGGCCGACACATGTTACTTCGTGAGTCTGCGAGCCCTGACCTTCAACTGGGCCCGAGCACGCGTGGCCGGGATCGCAGGTCAGAAGGCGTCGGTCCGCGAAATAGGTCGTGTTGAAAAAGGGCAATCATGGGCACGGGGTGTCGCGTCGTGTGCGACGGGGCCCCGTGCAAGGCGTCTCAGAGGCCCCGTGGGGCCCCGTCACACAAACCGTGACACCCCACGGCCATGCGTCAATAGCTTCTTCAACACAACCAATAGGGCGCGTCTGTTCTCACACAGGCCAACGCCGCCGGGGAGGCCACACATAATGAGACACGCCCAACCTGTCGCGATTCTTCTTCTGGCACTACTGACAGCGCCGGTTCTCGCCCAACTCGACGACGCCGGCGTCACCGTGATGTCGCCGCGTGTGTCCGACCACGAGCAGGGGAAACGCTTCGAGCAGGATGTCGTGCTCGCGACGTCGATTGCCGGCTACACTCTGCGGTACGACGTGGTTGACCTGACCGACGACCCCGGGCGCGTGACATTCCAAAAATGGGCTCCGCAAGCGGGCGGAGACACACCCTTGGGCATCGTCTCGCCCAGCATGTGCAACTGGTACAACCAGGGCTTCATGCGATGGAGCTTCGATGGGTTCAACATCCACGACTACCGGGCGAAGTTCCGGGTGATCCGGGATTTCGGCAACAGCGCGATGGTCGAGTGGGTGTGGGACACACCGAAGGTCAAGGTGACCATGCGCTGGGCCATGACCTCCCGCAGCGACAAGCTGCTTCTCTTCGCGAGCTATGAGCCCAAGGAGGAGATCAAGGAGGTCACGATCCGGCTAACAGCGTACCCGGCCACGTTCTCTAAGCCGTGGCACCGGGAGGCGACTACGGCGCTGCGCTCCCTCAGCACGGGCAGCGCGCAACTGGACCACTCAGCCTGACCGCCCCGCGTCGGGATCGGCCGGGTTGCTCCTCGGAGATGCGAGCGCCTTTGAGCGGGTCTCCCTCGACAGCATCGGCGGATATGCGGAGCACGTGAACATCCGCATGAAGCCCGACCGGCGCTCCTTCGCCCTTGGGTTCTACGAGTTCCCGGGCATGCCCGACTACCGCGGAACCCGGGAGTACTTCAAGCGCCTCGCCGACGACGAGTCCGACGCCATCGCAGAGCTCCTGGCCGGCGATCTGGACCAAGAGCTGGCGCCGCTGCCGATCGATTCCGGCGGAGCGACTGGGTCGACCGGCGGAGCGCTGGACAGCGGCTCCCGGAGAGAAAGAGCTGTCCTGGGCAGCCAAGATACCAGGCCCCCCGGTGAAAGTTGCCCTGCTGGCCTTCCGCCATGCGGCGTACGACACCATGGAGCTTGCGCGGCGGCTTGAGATGGATGTCCAGCACCAGTACTTCGACGGGAAGAACGCCATCGCGAACCCCAGCAGTTGGCCCTATCGGGCCACCACGGGAATCGGCTCCCTGGGCGCGGGCCTGGCCGCGAGGAATGCCTTGCGGATTTGCTCGGACGAGAGCCGGGACGTGATCCTCGTTTGCGTCAATGGCAGCGCAATCCCGAAGAAGGTGCTCAACGGGATCCTCAAACAAGTGCGCAACGGCAAGGGCCTCGTGCTGGTCGGCACCGGAGGCGTGCTCAACGGTTGGCCCGCGGAACTGACCGGGCAGCCGGACCCCGAGCTCGCTCAGAGTGCCTTGGACGCTATCGCGTGGGACGAAATCCCTGGCTTCCGCGAAGGCGAGAAGGGACGAGTGGGCGATGGGCCGCCCGTCACGGGGTACCGCTACGGTGAGGGCCGCGTGCTGGTGTTCAAGGCGAACATCGGCCGGTACCTGAGCCTGCTGCCCTTGAGTGACCAAGTGCTGGGGCTGCCCGGGGCAGA
>JALGSS010000190.1 GCA_029821745.1 Candidatus Zipacnadia bacterium | reverse complement strand
GCTGATCGACCCGGTCGGGAACATGGCCATCGTCGACTACCGCCTGTTCGCCTCCCAGGCGACGGTCGAGGCCATCGCTCACTTCGCTGCCGTCGTCAAGGCGGCTTCCGGCGGAACCAAGCTGTGCGGAGCCGCATACGGGCAGTTCATGGCCCTCGAGGACGCCCCCGCCGACAGCGGGCATCTTGGTCTCACGGGTTTCCTGCAGCTTCGGGATATTGACTTCATCGTGGGGCCGCCCGCGAGTGGCCCCCCCGGGCATCTCGTGATGCCGGCAGGATCCATCGCTCGCGCGGGGAAGGCACTGCTCGCGGGGAAGGCACTGCTCTCTGGCCTGTCCTCTTCCGCCGGCGACCCGTGGGAGCGCGTGGCCGCGCAGATGACCCAGAGCGCGACTGTCTCGGTCAGCGCTGCTATGCCTCTGCGGGGTCTGCGACCCTGGTTTGACGGCTTCAATGGCGCGAGTGTCGCGAAGATCGGCGTGATCGTCGACGACATGAGCGTCGCGTACATGGCTCGCAAGACCCCGATGATCCGAAGCCTGTTCGCCGAGCAGATCGATCAGATCGCCAGACTCGGCTCCCCTGTCGATGTGTGGACGCTGGACGACTTCACGGCGGGCGGCGTTCCGCCGTACCCGATGTACCTGTTCATGAATGCCTTCCAGACCGGGCAAGCCTTCGGCCAGGCCGTTCAGCGGCAACTCCGCGACGGCGACGTGGCTGTATGGGTCTGCGCCCCGGGGGCCATCGGGCCGAGCTTCAGCGGCCGCCGGATGAAGGCGCTGACCGGGATTGCGACGTCCGTGGCCCTGTCCCACAAGCCCCTGACAGCGACGATCGAGTCGGCGGCCGGTCTGACGGTGGACGTCAAGCCGCCCCTGACGTACGGCCAGAAGACGCCGGCCTCGCCCCATTTCCAGATATTCGACCCGCGGGTTGAGGTTCTCGGCGCCGGGCCCGATGGCCGGCCCACGCTCGTGGCTCAGCGCGTCGGCGCGATAACCTCAGTCTATTCGGCCGCGCCTGCAATGCCGGCGGCGCTCCTGCGCTCAATCGCCCGGTCGGCCGGAGTCCTGATTCACAATGACAGCGACGACCGCCTGATGCTGAACGCGTCTCTGATGGCCGTGACGGCGCACTCGGACGGCGAGCGAATCGTCCGGCTGCCCGCCCCGGCGGACGTTTACGAGATCCCCGGAGGCCGGGCCGTCGCCAGTGGCGCGCGTGAGTTCGTGGTGAATGTCACAGCGGGTTCGACCCGCCTGTTCCTGCTCAGACGACCCGTCGCGCAGTGAGACCTTGCGCCGAGATGACGGCACGCTGATCTCCCACATCCTCATGGGAAGGCACGCGTAATGAACGCACTTCCACATCTGATGGTTGGCGATCTCGTGTGGCGCCGACTGAACTGGGACGAGGAAACGCGGGGGCACTTCCTGATCGGCTCCATCGCGCCCGACGCCTATCGTTCAATCCCCGGCACGGGTTTCCGCCGTCTGCATTTCCGGGGCAGAAAGCCCGGACAGCGCCCTCAGGATCTGCTGGTCGACTACGTGCGGCCGATGTTGCGCACCGGCAGCATTGAGGAACAAGCGTTCTGGCTGGGATGGTTCGGGCACCTTGCCGCGGACGCTCTCTGGCGTCGGCTTCTCGCCCATGACATGCCCGAGTTCTGGGAACGGTCCACCAGCGGGGCTCCGGACGAACGGGCGCGACTGCGGCAGAACTACAGCGACGCTTGCGACAGTGTTGACCGCGACTTCGCCAAGCTGTACCCCGAGCGCATCGGTGAACATGCAATGGGTCAGCTTCGTTCTGGCCTCAGCGGCCCCGCCACCACAACCCGCCTCTCGCGGGGACGACGTCGTCACTTACGAGTTCGTCGTGCGCGCCACGGAGGCGGCGGAGGAGGAGGCACTGGCGCTCCTATCCAGGGAGATCCGCCGGGCCGAAACACAGCGGGAACTCGACCAGCTCTAGCCCTGCGTGCCGCCGCCGGCCCGCATCAGCTTGACACCCCAACAGGGCACCAGTAGAATTCCCTTCTAACCTGTTCAGACGTGGAGGCAAGCCTTGACGTGCAAGAATTGTCGCGTGGCGATGAAGGAGCTGCGCGGCACCCATCATCGACAAAGGAAGTTCCGCTGTCCCACCTGCGGCCGGGTCCAGATGCAACGCACGACTGAGCGCCGCAGACGGGAGGAGAGAAGAGCGCGATAGGACCTCGGATGCCCATGAGCAACAACCTGAAGCACTGGACGTTCATCCTGGTCACTGTGCTGGTGCTGGGTGCGCTGTGGCAACAGGTTTTCTCGATGACCGGGGTCTTGTGGTGGGATGCGCCTCGTTTGGAGAAGCCCATCCCACGCCCGGTGCCGCCAAGAATCGCGCCACCTCCTACCGATTGGGTCGATCTCAAGGCCTATCTCCGTACGCACCCCGTCTGGACGCCCTGACCGGAACCCCGCTATCTGCAAGGAGAGCAATATGTCCTCTGACGCCGTGGTCACGATCATTGGCGCCGGCCTGGCGGGGTCTGAGGCCGCCTATCAGGCGGCTCGCCAGGGCGCGAAAGTCGTCCTCTACGAGATGCGCCCGGGGACGATGACGCCCGCCCACAAGACGGGCCAATTCGCCGAGCTGGTGTGCAGCAATTCGCTCAAGTCCAACAATCTCGACCGTGCGGGCGGCATCCTCAAGGAGGAGCTGCGCCGTCTCGGCTCGCTCATCCTCCGCTGCGCCGATGCGACGGCTGTCCCGGCCGGGAGCGCCCTGGCTGTCGATCGCGTGCGCTTCGCCGACATGATCACCCAGGCCATCGAAGATGAGCCCAGTATCGAGATCCGCCGCGAGGAAGCCACCGAGGTCCCTGCCGAAGGGATGACGATCATCGCCAGCGGCCCCCTGACCTCCCAGCCACTCGCCCGGTCCATGTTCGGCATCACCGGGCAGACGTACCTGTTCTTTTACGACGCGATCTCGCCCATCGTCGATGCCGATTCCATCGACCGCGACAAAGTGTTCCTGGCCTCGCGCTATGACAAGGGCGAAGCAGCCTACATCAACTGCCCGATGAGCCGGCCCGAGTACGAGGCGTTCTATGATGCGCTGATGACTGCCGAGATCTCGCTTCACGCGGACGTCGACCCGAAGGAGCTGTTCGAAGGCTGCCTGCCCATCGAGGTCATGGCGAAGCGCGGGCCCGATGGCATGCGCTTCGGACCGATGAAACCCGTAGGGCTCACTGATCCGCACACCGGCCGGCAGCCGTGGGCCGTCGTACAACTCCGCGCCGAGAACCAGGAGCTGACGATGTACAACCTCGTCGGCTTCCAGACGTCCTTGAAGTGGGGCGAGCAAGATCGCGTGTTCCGGATGATCCCGGGGCTCGAGAACGCGGAGTTCCTGCGCTACGGACAGATTCACCGCAATACGTACGTGAACGCGCCGACGCTCCTGAAGCCGACCTTCCAGTTCCGGGAGCGCGACGACCTGTTCTTCGCCGGCCAGATTACAGGCGTCGAGGGGTACATGGAGTCCACCGGGGCCGGCCTGATGTGCGGCCTGAATGCCGCCCGCCTGCTCAGGGGAGAAGAACCCCTAACGCTGCCGCGGGAGACGGTCCTCGGGGCTCTGGCCCACCATATCTGTACGGCCGACCCTGACAACTTCCAGCCGATGAACGCGAACTTCGGCATCCTGCCGCCCCTCCCGAAGACGGGCAAGCGGATCAGCAAAGCCGACAAGAAGCTCCTGCGCGGCCAACTGTGTCTCGAAGCCGCGGACAAGTTCGTCGCGGAGCATGGGCTGGGGCAGTAGCCGAGGAAACCACGCGGGCCGGCCCGCAGAAGTCCCACCACGCCGTGCGACGGGCAGTGACCGGACATGCCGGACGAACCACAGGGCAGGCTGGAGCAAGCGCCGGACCCCTCGGGGGCGGGCAAGGTGTGGGATGTCGACAGCTTCATGCACTACCTCGTGGATGTACGCCGCGTTTCCCTTCACACCGCCGAGGCCTATTCCCACGACCTGGTGGGGTTCGCCGAATTCCTCGCCCATTACTGGAGCGAGAGCCGCGCCTATGACTGGGCGGCGGTCGACTACAATGTGGTGAAGCGCTTCCTGGCCCACTTGAACCGCGAAGCCTACGAGAAAAGCACCATCGCTCGGAAGCTATCAGCGCTCCGAATGTTGTTTAGGTATCTGGTGGATGAAGGCACGATCGATCATAACCCGGCAGAGCTGGCGACATCGCCGAAGCAGCCCTCGCATTTGCCGGAGATCCTGCACGACTACGAGTTGACCGCCCTGCTCGCGGCACCCGAGACAGACACGCCTGCGGGGACCAGAGACCGGGCGATTCTGGAGCTCTTCTACGCGTCCGGGATGCGGCTGGCTGAACTGCACTCCCTGGATGTGGAGCAGATCAACCTCGTGACGCGCCAGATCGCCGTCGTGGGGAAACGGAACAAGGAGCGGATGGTATTCTTCGGCGACCCGGCGGCGGACGCCATCGGGCACTATATTGAGTCGGGCCGTCCCGCGTTTCTGGCCAAGCGGCGCGACGAGGGTGATGAGCCCGCGCTGTTTCTGAACTCGCGGGGCGGGCGGCTGTCCATGCGGGGGATCGCCCGCCGCGTGCGCAAGCATGTTCTGGATGCAGCGGTCGCCCACCGGATCTCACCGCATGCCCTACGCCACACCTTTGCGACTCACTTACTCGACAACGGGGCGGATCTGCGGTCGATCCAGGAGCTTCTCGGCCACGAGCACCTCGCCACCACAGGCATCTACACGCACGTGACCGCCGAACGCCTGCGCCAGAGCTACGAACAGGCCCACCCACTCGCGGGCGGGCTGGAGACTGACGACGACGCTCGGCCGGCAGACTGACGGCAAGGAGACCCACAGACAATGAAGGTTCGCTCAACAACCGTCCTGGCCATTCGACGCAACGGCGTCACGGCCCTCGCGGGCGACGGGCAGATCACCGTCGGGGACACCGTGCTGAAGAACTCAACCAGCAAGCTGAGGACCATGCGCGACGGTAAGGTCCTGGTGGGGTACGCGGGATCCGCCGCCGATGCCCTCGCCCTCTTCGAGCGCCTTGAGGCGAAACTTGACGAGTACTCCGGCCAGGTCCAGCGCGCCTGCATCGAGTTGGTGAAGCAGTGGCGCATGGACAAGGCCCTGCGGCATCTGGACGCACTCCTCATCGTCGCCGACAGGGAGAACCTGCTGCTTGTGTCCGGCACAGGCGACGTCGTGAGCCCTGATGACGACGTCATCGGGATCGGCTCCGGTGGCGGGTACGCCCAGGCTGCAGCGCGGGCACTGCTCTCGCACACAGACATGAGCGCGGAGGACATCTCCCGCGAGGCCGTCAGAATCGCCTCGCAGATCTGTGTGTACACGAATGATCACATCACCGTGGAGGTGCTGAAGTGATAGAAGGCGAGCTGACTCCCAGACAGATCGTCGCGGAACTGGACAAGTACATCATCGGCCAGGACAATGCCAAGCGCGCGGTTGCCGTGGCCCTGCGCAACCGTGCCCGGCGCCGGATGATACCTGAAGACCTGCGCGACGAGGTCATCCCTAAGAACATCCTCATGATCGGGCCCACGGGCGTCGGCAAGACCGAGATCGCTCGCCGCCTGGCCAACCTGGCCAATGCGCCCTTCATCAAGATCGAGGCCACCAAGTTCACCGAGGTCGGCTATGTCGGCCGCGATGTCGAATCGATGGTGCGAGACCTCGTTGACAGCGCCTATCACATGGTCGAGGAGGAACTCCTGGAGGAGGTCTGGGAGGAAGCCGAGCGCCGCGCCGAGGAGCGCCTGCTTGATGCCCTTGCCGGACAGGGAGGCGTTGAGCCTCCGCCGCCGGCGCAGCAACCCGCAGCTCTCCTGCTCACCGACAACGGCGACCCCGCCAGTGAGCTCGACCAGCAGCGCCAGCGGACCGAGCAGCAGCGCCAGCAGGCGGCCCGAGTGCGCCAGTTCACCGAGCGCAGGCTGAAAGGCCACGAGCTTGAGGAGGTCGAGGTTGACATCGACATCGAGGAGAACAACTGGCAGACGATGCAGGTGTTCTCCGGCGCCGGGCTCGAGGAAATGGGCTTCAACATGCAGGATATGCTCGGAAACATGTTCCCGCCCAAGAAGACCTCGAAGCGCATGACCGTCGCCGAAGCGCGCAAGGTCCTCACGTACCAGGAAGCCGAGCGGCTGGTGGACCAGCAGGAAGTGGCCCGCGAAGCCCTTGAGCGTGTCGAGGAGAGCGCCATCGTCTTCCTCGATGAGATCGACAAGATTGCCGGGCGCGAAGGTGGCCACGGGCCGGAGGTTTCCCGCGAGGGTGTCCAGCGCGACATCCTGCCGATCATCGAGGGTTCGACCGTCGTGACCAAGTACGGCCCCGTCGATACGAGCCACATCCTGTTCATCGCCGCCGGGGCGTTCCACGTCGCCAAACCCTCGGACCTGATTCCCGAGTTGCAGGGACGCTTCCCGATCCGCGTGGAACTGGAGAGCCTCACCGAGGAGGACTTCCGGCGTATCCTCATCGAGCCGGAGAACTCCCTGGTCAAGCAGTACACGGCCCTGCTTCGCACCGAGGGAATTGAGCTCGAATTCACCGAAGAAGGCCGCCAGGAGATCGCGCGACTGGCGCAACAGGTGAACGGTTCCACAGAGAATATCGGCGCGCGCAGGCTCTATACGATGATGGAGAAACTGCTGGAGAAGCTATCCTTCGAGGCGCCCGAGATCGGCGACCAGAAGGTGACCATTGACGAGGCGTACATCCTCGATCAACTCAAGAGTGTCGTCGAAGATCAAGACCTGAGCCGTTACATGCTGTAGCGCCCTGCGGTCTGACAATCATGAAGCAATCGCAGTCGGGAAGGCGTTGGCTGGTTGCCCTTGGCATCCTCCTCGCCTTCCTGCTGGTTCTGCGTCTCACCCACTCCCCTGCGCATCGCGACCTGCCCATCGACTACACCGACCACGCGCGGCAGCGAATGGCCCAGCGCGACATTGCGCCGGCCGAAGTCGAGCAGGTTGTCCGCGAGGGCTCATGGTCACCAGGGTCTGAGGCCGGCCGGTTCGAGGCCGTCAGGACCGTGCGCTCCCCAGGTACGAATCGCCCGCGCCGGCTCCGCGCAGTCCTCATGATGGAGGACCGGCGCATCCTCATCATCACCGCCATAGTCGAGACACGCGTTCCCCGTCGCGGCGGTCACTGAGGTCTGCTATTCCGCTGCGGGCAGCCGGTAGATGTGAGTCTCGAACCCGGCGAAATGGTCCGCAAGCACTCCTTCGCTGACCGCCACGCGGCGACCGGTCGGCACCTCGACCGCGTCGCCTGAGGGAATCTCAGGCAGCGGGATGGGTACGTCTACTTCCTCTGCCTCGTAGTTGCATGCGACCAGGTAGGTGTCGGTGCCGTCCGACTTCACGAGCCAGTACACATGCCGGTCAGCGTCTCGGCCCCGTTGGTCGGGCGTCGTGGCCGTGAGCAGCGGCATGAGTTCATTCAGTTCAGCGACCACGCGCTTGATCGCCGCGAATGTCACCGGTTGCGCCTTGATATTGCCCCACTGGAACCAAATGACTCCCCGGGCGCCACGACAGAATGGCAGCCAGGCGGATGTCTTCAGGTCGTTGTACGTGGGCTCGCGCACCGTCGCCGGATCACAGCCTTCGGGGCGGCGTTTGTGGCCCTGGGCGACGTACCAGAAGGGTTTCGTGTAGTTGCCGGCCTTCAGCCCGTAATCTGCCATCGCCGCAATGCCGAGGAACCCCTTGCCTATGAAGTTGGTCGGCGGGTGCGGCGGGATCGGGTAGTAGTCGGCCTGCACGACGTCCAGGCTGTCGATGAACCGCGCACAGCCGCGGAACTGGCACAGCACCGCCCCCACGGGATGGTACGGGTCCAGGGCCTTGATCTTCTTATAAACCACGGGCATCCAACTGTCGCTGTTGTCTCTGTAGTCCGGCTCATCAACCACCTGCCAGTGGATGATCGCCGGGTGACGAAACAGCGCTTTGACGCGTTCCTGGGCCACCTCGTGCTGCTCCGCGAGGACGGGCCCCCGGTTCAATCCCATGAACACCTTCAGCCCATTGTCCTGCGCGGCGTCCAGGTAGGCTTTCGCCGCGTCATTGTCGTTGGTGTCCTCCCACCTGTACGAGTGCACGGTGTTGAATCCGAGTGCGCTCACTTCAGGCATGTCGGAGACGCCGACGCTATACAGACCGATCGCGAAGTGGGGCACGCCATCGACCCGCAAGCAGTTCGCGCCATCCAGGGCAACGGTGGGCGTAATCACCTCGCCCTTGTCGAACTGCCAGCGCAGGCGCGTTGCCCGGTTGCCGTTCTTGTCCCGCACATCGACGGTGACGATGTGCCACATCCCGCTTCTCAGCGCCGGGTCGGCCCGGAGCGTGAACCCCTCTTCAGTCAGTTCGCACTGATCGGTCACGTCTCGCATGTTGACGCGGATGACGGCAGAACGCGCATCGATCCCGCTGCCGTCATCGTGCCATTTCGCGCCAATTGTCACCGGGGCATCCGGTGTCTGGGAACCGGGGGCGGGACTCGGTGAGTCAATGGTCGGCGGGTCCAACTCGACGGGCGGGAGCTGCTCAAACTGCACCTGGTCAATGTCGAAGTGGAAGGGTTGCCGGACGCCGAGTCGAGTGATCCGGAACAGCTTCAGGGCGCCCAACTGCTCGGCGGTCAGCCTCGGGTAGAAGTGGGCGAAGCGAATGCTCACGCGCTGCCACTCGGTGCTTGTGAGAGACACCGGATCAGCCCGGGCCTCCCCCGAGGCCGTGTAGAGCCGGGGCACGACTACCACAGGGGACCCGTCGCCGCGGATCCAGAAGGACACCGCATTGCACTCAGCCGCGCGGGCGGCGTCCAGCGGCCGGTCCCAGTATCCCCAGCGGCCGGTTCGCGTGTACGTCACCCGTGCCGCGCCATCCCCGACTGCTGCATCCGGCGCGGGGGATACCTCAATGACCCCCTTCGGGTCCTCGTAGGCATACCAGTGCGGGGCCTTCCCATCGTCGAAGGTGTTGAGTACGTAGGGGTCGGCGTGCGCGAACACGCACACACAGGCCGCGATTAACAGGGCTCGACTCGTCATCATGGCACGCCCTCCGTTGTCGCCAAATGCGCCAGGTCATTGTCGGCGGAACCGTCTGGCTTACGCCCCGACTGAGATCAGGTACACACGCGCCCCGAAGCCCTCGCCGTGCATTGCCAGGACCGTAAGGCGCAGTGCAATCGCTACGGCCGGCTCGAACTCGTGCACTCTCCGCCGCCGGAAGTTGTCCCGCACACTCGCGATGGTCTCCCAGCCGCCCGGCGTCAGCGCCTCAAGCTCGTAGTCCCGGACGATCGATGCAGCGTGTCAAAGACCAGCTCCACTCGACCGATGCGCTGCTCGGAATCCCACGTCAGGTCCAGATGCTGCGGGAGGCCGTGCGCCGGGTCTGACATCCACATGTTCAGGGGAGCTCGGCTGTAGCGCCGGTGATGGTTCAGCACGTTACCGGCCTCGCCAAGACGCGGCGGCGGGTCCAAGCGCATCGTGGCCATGCATCCCATCGGCTTCCATGTCGGGTCTGCTTTGCTGTGCTCGATCATCTCGGCAATCTCGCAAGGCCGCGCGGCCGTGGCCCACAGGACCTGCGGGTTCTCGTCGATGGTGATGAACACCCGATCCTCATCACTCGCCGCGTCCTTCGCCCCCAGCTCCAGCCCCCCAAAATTGACTTCGAACCACCCCTCGAAGCCCCCCGGGAGCGTGGTCTGCTCCGTATGCAGCTTGGTCAACGCCTCGTCCCGCAGATCGCTCCACCCCCGAGCGTGGTACTCGTCGACGGTCTTCCACTTCCGCGCCGGGTTGCTCCGGTGGACGTTGATCGTCAGTGCTTGATCCTCGTTGGTCTCGTTTACAAGGAAGAACGCAGCCCGCCCCAGTGTCGCGGGCCAGTCCCAGAGGACCACACCTCCCGGCGCGATGAGCGGAACACGCTGCCCGGGCTCCTGGTCGTTGAAGGCCAGTTCGCTGGATGCCGTCGCAACGGCGGCTTCGGACAGCGCCAGATTCTCGGGGGCATTCAGCGCCCGGCGCAGAATCGTCGCATCGGCGGCAAGC
>JALGSS010000189.1 GCA_029821745.1 Candidatus Zipacnadia bacterium | reverse complement strand
TGAATCGCCCGTCCGGCCCGGTCTGGCCCTCTGAGACGATCGTGCCCAAGTTGACTTCATGCCACATCGGGCTGATCTTGGCGCCCTTAACCGGCTCGCCCTCGTCGTCTAGAACCCGAATGGTCAGGCTGCAGGCGGCATTGTCTTCAAGCACGAGCCGCACCGGCTTCTCATCCCCGGCCTTGGCCGAGGTCTTGCCCCGGGTCATGCGGTCGCCCAGACGAGCCCGCAACGAGACTTCCTTGTCGGGGGCAAGATGCGTGATCTCGAATTTGCCCTCGGCGTCCGTTGTCGCGGTCAAGGCCATGGGCGAGATGATGGCGTCCGGACACTGGACTTCGGCGCCTGCGACCGGGTTGCCGTCTTTGTCGACAACGATCCCCGCCAGGGCTACTCCCTTCTCCAGCGCGATATCTGGAGCCGTGGTGTCCGCGTCGGTTACCTGCACGGTGCACTCCGCTCTATCGTCGTCCGAGCGGTAGTTGCCGGGGGCTGAGCTGATGTACATAGTGGCCTCGCCCGAGAGGCAGCGCGCCTTGTAGTACCCGTCCTTGTCCGTCACGGTCGGCACATCTGTGTACGGGCCGCCCGAGCTCTGCTGGTAGAGCTTAGCTCCCTCGATCCCCTCGCCCGTTTCCTTATCGATGGCACGCCCGCGGACCTCGTATGTAGGCTCCATCTCAATGTTGAGCTCGACGGTCTTGCCGGATTCCACGGTGAAGGGTTCCGGCCTCCTGGCCACCCACTTCGGCTCGGGATCGTGCATGAACATGATGTCGGTTTGAAGCGGGAGCATTCCGGGGAACTCGAATCGGCCCTCCGCGTCAGTTTCCGTCTCTCCGGTGGACCCGAGCAACGTCTCACGGTCCCGGGCCGACGCCATGACCTTGATCCCGACGGCGGCTGTGGGCTCGGCCTCGCAAGTGATCCGGCCGCGTATCGATCCCGGACGCGGCAGGACGAACTCGGCGGCGTCTCCGGACTTCGCGCTGATTCGCACGGTGCCGTAGCGCGGCGTGGCTATCCCCGCGTTGACCCTGGCGGTGGCAGGCACCCAGGTCATCGCAAGGGTGCCGGTATCGTCGAGGGCGCCCGCGTAACGTTCGCACAACTCCGGCGGGAATGCGAAGCTCCATAGTGATAGTAGACTCGCGCCGCCGGATATGTGCATGACAGTGACGGTCCCTGCTACAGGTTTCCCATCGGCGTCGAGGAGCGTGATGGACGTGGGGACAGGCTTGGCGCACACGAGCTCGAACTCAGTTTCATCTTCGCTAAGATGGACCGCCCCAACCGCCAGGCCCGGGGCGAAGGCGGCAATGCGCATCGGGGGATCGTGCTCAATGTCGGCGATGGTGAACTTGCCGGCGTCATCTGTCTTCAGTGACTTGACAAGCACCTCGCGGTAGGAGGGCTGGAAAAGCTTGCGGACGAGGTACACGTTGGCGCCCGTTACGGGAGCGCCGTCCTCATCGACGACCGTGCCTGAGATCGTGGCGGGTTCTGCGAGGGCTGAAACAGCGAGACACAGCAGAGATACGAGCAGGATAAACAAAGACGCGCGGGAATTTCTCCATAAACTTGTACGAATGGCGAAGATAAATGTTGAGCGTCTCGCAGGGGCGCGGCGGGAGGAAGACCCGCGAGTCCCGACGAACTTCGCACCAATACTCTGAAGGGGGTGGCGCGGATGCGCTGCCATATGAGCGTCGTGATCGTTGCGTTACTTATCTCGGTGAGTTGCTCTGCAGCCCCGGTCGAGCTCCTCGTGGGCGGGAATCTGGTCCGCTTGACCGACCCGCTGCCGTGTCGACTGGAAGCGGGAGGGCAGGCGGGGTTGGTCCATGCACAGGTGGGCGTCTCGTCCCATGCGGTCTGTGACAGCTACTTCGACGCGGCGACGGACACCGCGTTCACAGTCACCGGGCCGGCCGATGCACAGGGACGGCTTCCCGCGCAGGCCACACCGAACTTCATGAAGGACAAGCGAGGGCTGAAGTACTTTAAGGCCATCGACAAGTCCGTGTTCGAGACGCCCCCGAGCGGATGGTGCTCATGGTACTATTACTACCGGGGGCTGGATGAAGCCGAGTCTGTCAAGAACCTGGACTGGATGGCCGAGAATTTGGGGCCCTTTGGGGCAACGTACTTCCAGATTGACGACATCTGGCAGCTCCAGGGGGACAAGGACAGCCGGTGGTGGCGAGATTGGGAGGGCGTGTACAAGGACCGGTTCCCCCACGGCATGAAGTGGCTGGCCGATCAGATCCACGCGAAGGGCATGAAGGCGGGAATCTGGCTGGCCTGCTACGGCCAGACGAACTCGGAGTTCGTCAAGGCGAGCCCTGAGCTCTGGCTGAAGGACAAGGCAGGAGATTACGTGGATGCGGGATGGGTCGGGCGCTATCTCGCCGACACCTCCTCGAAGGCCGGGCAGCAGTACATGCATGGCCTGTTCAAGCGCCTGTCCGAAGAGTGGGGATACGACTACTTCAAGATTGACGGGCAGCCCGTCGTGGTGAACATCTACCGCAAGCACCGGGACACGCTGCGGGATCCGTCAGCGGGACCGGATAGCGCGTACCGCAAGGGGCTGGAGGCAATCCGCGAGGCCATAGGCCCGCAGCGCTTCCTGCTGGGCTGCTGGGGCATTCCTACCGAGGGCATCGGGATCATGAACGGCAGCCGCACGGGGGGCGATGTGGCGGCCAACTGGCGCGGCTTCCAACCGGCGATCAACTGCACGATGCGCTGGTACTTCACCCACAATACGGCGTGGTACGCGGACCCCGACACGGTTCTCGTGCGCCCGCCGCTGACACTGGATCAGGCGCGAGCGTGGGCGAGTCTATACGGCATTACCGGGCAGCTTCTGATGGCCAGTGACAAGATGTACGAACTGCCCCCGGATCGCGTCGAGGTGCTCAAGCGCATCTACCCACCGGCGGATATCAAGCCGATGTGCCTCTACCCGTACGAGGGGCGGCCCCGCATCTGGCATCTAGTCGCGCGCGTCCCGGGGATTCAGCGGGATGTGGTCAGCGTCTTCAACTGGGACGACCAGCAGCGGCCCGTCAGCATCGGTTTTAGCGACATCGATCCCGCCTTCGCCGGGAAGGACATCGCCGTCTACGACTTCTGGGAGAAGCGATACCTGGGGCGCTTCCGGGACTCGGTGACCCTTGCGCAGCGACCAACATCCTGCGATGTGCTCTCCGTCTGCCCGGTTGCGCAGACGCCACAATTGATCTCAACCTCGCGGCACATCACTCAAGGCGCGCTGGAGCTGGAGCAAGCGGAGTGGGAAGACTCTCAGCAGTCGTGGTCTGGGGCTTCGCAATTGGTCGGCGGCGATGAGTACACGCTGACTTTCCTGCTGGACACGACCCGCGGCGATGTGTGGCAGGCCACTGAGGTGAGCACGTCCGGCCCGGAGGCGACGGTCCGCAATGACTGGCCGCTGGCCCACGTGACCTTCACCGCCCCCGAGAGTGCGACGGTGACCTGGCGGGTAGACTTTGCCGGGGCCAATCGGCCCGCTGCTCTGAAGCTCTCCGTGCCCGCGGACCTCTCGGCGACGAGCGACCACTGGCGGCGCGTGAACTTGTCGTGGGAGGCCGTGGATGGCGCGTCCGGATACCGGGTGTCGCGGGATGACAAGCCCCTGGGCATCCTGCTGACCAAAAGCTACGTGGATCGGGCTGTTGAGCCGGCGACGACATACACGTACACCGTCCAGGCTTACGGACCGCGGGGGGAGACGAGCAAGGTCTCGCAACCCGTGGCCGTCAGGACCCTCGACCCACCTCAGCGGCCGCCGAAGCCCGAGGTGCACATTACCGACCTGAAGCCCGTCTCGGTGAAGCAGGGCTGGGGCACGACGCGCTTCGACAAGAGCGCCGAGAACAACACACTGCGGATCGGCGAGGAGAGCTTCGAGCGGGGCATCGGCACGCACGCGGCCTCTGAGATTATCTACGACATCGCGGGCAAGGGTTTCAGTACCTTCGTCTCATTGGTCGGGATCGACCGCGAGATATCCGCGCCCCAGGGCACGTGCGCGTTCCTGGTTTACGTGGACGGCAAGAAGCGCTTCGACAGCGATGTCATCGGCGCGAAGGATGAGGCGCTCGGGGTGAGAGTGGACGTCACCGGGGCGAAGGAACTCAAGCTCGTCGTGACCGACGGCGGGGACAACATCGACTACGATCACGCGGACTGGGCGGAGGCCGGATTCCTGCGGTAGGATTCCGCGTGCGCTGTGCTCTGAAGAGGGCGATAGGGGGGAGGCCGCCGTAGCGTAGCCACAGTGGAGGCTCCGATGACGATTCGCCACACATCAAGTCCGGGCCGGATCCGGCTCACCATTCTGCTATCCGTGATGCTGCCGATGTTCTGGGCCGCGCCTCCGGCCCACGCACAGGACGCGCCGATACGGCGCGGGTTGATGCAGACCCGGGCCCGCGCGCTCATGGAGCGCCTTGCCCGCGGTGACGAAATCACAGTGGTCGCTTTCGGCGACTCCCTGACCGCCGGCTGGGCAACCGAGGGGCGCGACGCCTTCCCAAGTATCGTCGCCGACGTGCTCCAGTACCGTTTCCCGAAGAGCACGGTGAAGCTGATCACTCGAGGCCATCCCGGCGAGACGACGGCGGGGGCCCTCAGGAAGTTGCTGGGGAATGTGGTGGCCCGCGAGCCCGACCTCGTTCTGGTCCAGTTCGGCGGCAATGACATGGGCTGGGGCCGGTCTGTGAGAGACTTCAGGCGCGACCTGGCCCGACTGCTCGCGCGAGTCGCCGACGAAACCACGGCCCCGGTCATCGCCTGTCTGCCACCGATCAGCCATGCCGACCCGAACAATGAGTGGAGCGACACTGCGAGGAAGGTGGCCAGGGGTGTCGGGATCCCCGCGGCTGACCTGGACCGGGCGATCCGCGCGGGCGATCCCGACTTCCGTGGACCCTTTCCGTATGAGAGCCACCCGGACGGCTTCACCCACGTGGTCATGGCACGCGAGGTCCTCCGCGCCCTTGACGAGACCACGCGTACCCGACCGGCGCTGGCTTGTCGGTTCGTCGAGGGCTCTGCTCCGGCCACGGGCGCGAATCACACTGTGGAGGCCCGCGTCACGAGCCGCGTAGGCGATCCGCTGAATGTCGAAGCGCGGCTGGAATGGCTCGCGGAAGGTCTTGATCGGCAGTTCGCGTTGGCGGCGGGAAAGACGCATACGATCCGGCACGCGATCGCGCTGCCGCTGCAGCCATTCCCGGGACACTCCTATCGGATTCCTGTTCGCGTGATGGCCCGTGGGGGCGGCCATGCGGACTTCGACCTGTGCTGGCTGACCGTGGCCCCGGCGATCACGGCCGACAGGGCCCCCGACGGGAACGTGGACCTCGGGGCACTCACTTGGCACCCGATTTCGGGGGATGCGCTGACCCTCGGCCGTCACACATGGCTGGGGCCGACCGATCTGATCGCCCGGTTCGCGACCGTTGTCCTGCCCGATACGCTCCGGTTCCTCGTGCAGGTGGCCGATGACAGCATTGCTGTCGCGAGCCTGGCGGACCCGTCGCAGGGCGATTCCGTGGAGCTCTATCTCGACCTGCGCGGCGATGCGGACCAGGGCAAGCCTGTTTACAGCTCCTCCGTTCTCGCCCTTCAGGCTATCGCACCGGTGCGAGCTGGCGCCGCTGCCCGGTGGCGTAGTATGCAGGCTCTGCCGGGCGACCCAAACTCGATCAAGGTGGCCTGCGCTGCCATCGACGGCGGCTACAGCGTGACGGTGGATATCCCCCTGGCTCCCATCGTCGCTCGCAGGGGGGAGAACTGGCAAGGGTTCGGGTTCGACGTGGGCGTCAATGATGCGGACTTCGGCGGAACCCGCGACTGCCAGCTCATGTGGACCGGGTTCCCCGACAACTATCTGAACCCCGCTTATCTGGGCGGCCTGTACCTTGACGAGATCCCGGCCGGCGCGACGAGGCGAACACTACGCTAGCGGGAACGCCCGTCGGAGCCAATATGCCGGGATGGAGGGGACACACATTGCCACGCACGAGCGTTTCTCCCGCGCGCAGGCTGATGGATGGAGCTCTTGGGGCGGCTTGTCTGCACGCGCTCCTACTCGGCTCTGCTTGTTTTCTGTCGATCTCGACCGTATCAGCGCAGCCGGTCGCCCTCTTCGAG
Organism: Candidatus Zipacnadia bacterium; assembly: GCA_029821745.1. Classification (GTDB taxonomy): domain Bacteria; phylum Armatimonadota; class Zipacnadia; order Zipacnadales; family JABUFB01; genus JALGSS01. Next base: position 3,141 of record JALGSS010000189.1, on the reverse strand, counting down.
GCAGACGACCTCGTAGTTCGAACCAAGGCGGACCTGAAGCTGTTCCGCGACGGCAAGCAGATCGCGTCTTGGGGTGAGTCGTGGGTGATTGGGGCCGGCGCGCAGTTGGGCATGTACGCCGCGTTTGCGGATGGCGAGGTGCTTGTGCTGAGGCATTACATCTCGACGACCGATTTTTCTGAGCACCGATCAGAGACCCTCGGGCCCGGCCTCATCGTGTCGAAAATCCTGCATTGGCGCGGCAGAGCCTACATCGTCTACACCATCGACCATGAAGAGAACGCCGCCGGCCCCTGGGAAGAAGGCGCCGTCGAAGGCCAGGTGAGAGGGCGATGGGTCTGTGTGATCCCCTTCGACCCGCAGAAGGCTGAGTTCCTGCCTCCCATTCCCCTGAAGGACGAGTTTGGGCGGGCCGAGATCATCATGAAGCCGAAGACGCTCGCCGACGGTCGCCCGATCCCGAAGGGCACGCGTGACGCGGTGCTGGAACTCGGGCTGTTTGATGCCGCCATCACGCCCCGTGGTGAGCTCTGGCTCAGCACCCAGGGCAAGCTGACCTCGTACATGCTGGGCGGGCTGCCCCAGGGCCTGCTCAAACTCCTGGCCCCCGAGAACATCGAGGGCTTCGGGCAGCGTGTGGGCAAGATCGACTGGTGGATTAGCCGGCACGGCAACGGCACGGGCATCGAGCCGCTCTCGGATACGCGCCTTGTCGTTGTCAACGGCAATCCGCCTGGATGGCTCACGATTGTCAACACGGTCGATCCGCCCTCGTCGCAGCCGCTTTGCCGGGCCGTCTTCCCTGACGACGAGCAGGTGTGGGGCCTGCGACCGGTTCTGGCCCTCGATAACGAGATACTCGTCGCGCACACCCACCCCAAAGTCGACAAGATATACCGCGTCAGTCGTGCTACCGGTGAAGTTCTCGGCACGCTTGCTGAGGGAATCGACATCCGGGACATGGCGCTCATCGGCAGGTAGGAGAACACACCCATGACATGGTCCGCAATGATAGCCGCCGCGACACTGTCTTTCTTCACCTGTCTCGGCGTCGCCGATGATGCCGGCGTCGTCGAGGTCCAGCCCGTCACAGGCGCGGATGTGCCGGAACACGAGGTCAAGGCGATCCTGCACGTGAGCGCAGAGCACCCGAAGAGCGCCGACGACAATCCCGGCACCGAGGCGCTGCCGCTCAAGTCGATCTCTCGGGGCTCCGAGATGGCCTTCGAGAACAACGCGAAGGGCATCGGCTCGAAGGTGCTGGTCGCGCCCGGCGTCTACAGGGAAGCGGTACCCATCCCCAAGCGGGACAAGAACAGCACCGACGCGCCCGTTGTGTTCGAGGCTACGGAGCCCGGTGGTGTGGTGGTCAGCGGCTCCGACGTGTTCACCGACTGGCAGCGTGTTGAGGGTGACGAGAATCTCTACTGGCACCACTGGCCGTACAAGTGGGGGCCTCGCGCTCAGGTCAGCGACCCCGTGTGGGTGCGATGCGGCATTTTCTTCAAGCCTATTCTTCTGCGCCGTGAGACCGTCTACGCCAACGGGCAACTGCTCCGGCTCGTCCTCTCGCCCTTGCAACTGCGAGAGGGAACCTGCTACGTGTCCGAGGCGGATGAGAAGCTGATCGTGTGGCTGCCGCGCGGTCTCGACGCCCGCACGGCGCTGATGGAAGTGCCGGTTCGCCGCGGGCTTTTCGTCGTGCAGCGGCAGAAGAACATCGTGTTGCGTGGGTTCACCTTCAAGCACGACAACAGCTACTACGAGCTTGGGGCAGCCTGTAGCTTCAGCGGCGTGAGTACCAACTTCCTGATCGAGGATTGCCGGTTCGAGTGGAACAACAGCTCCGGCTGCAGCTTCAACACGGTTCGGGACATGACTATCAGGCGGACCGTCTCGAACAACAACGGCTCCAGCGGCTTCGCTGGATCCCGGCTGCGAAACGCGCTGTTCGAGGATACCGAGAACTCGTACAACAACTGGCGCGGCGACTGGGGCGAGTACTACAGTTGGTCGGTGGGGGCCACCAAGTTCCTGGAAACGAAGCATGCTGTGTGGCGCCGGAACCGGTCTATCGGGAACCATGCGCTGGGCTTCTGGTTCGACTATGATTGCGGGGACATCACCATCGACGGTGCCTGGTGGGTGGGCAATGACAGAGCGGGTATCTTCATCGAGGCCAACCCGGGGCCCATCACGATCCGCAACAGCGTCATCGCCATGAACGAGCATGGCGTATCGTCCACGAACTCCAGCCAGGTCACTCTTGAAGGCAATGCGTTCTACGCGAACCGCAATGCGCAGATTCTCGTCCAGGGCCCCCGCGACCGACCTGTGAAGACTTGGGATTGGGGTGGACAAACGCAGGACATTGTTCTGCAGATAGATAACTGGTCGCTGCGGCACAACGTGTTGGTGAGCCGTGGCCGAAGTCAGAAGTGCATGAAGATCGCCTACAGCGACCCTGACCTGTTCGTCGGTACGCTCACCTCTGAGAGAAACGTCTGGTACCATGCCGACACCCCGCGTACCTTCTCTCTGTCCGGCGTGAACATGACCCTGGACGAGTGGCGCGCGATCTCCGGCAAGGATGAGACCTCCGTGTTTGCTGATCCGGGGTTCGCTGATCCCGAGAACCTGGATTTCTGGGTCAGTCTCGACAGCCCCGTTCGCGCGGTGCGGGCGCCAGCGCACGCCGAGCCCGCCGCCTTCGACGCCGACGCGGCGAAAGCCCTGCTTACCCGGAAGCAGCGGGAACTCATCGACGAGAACCACGCGACGCCCTTCCCGTCCGCCAAGGGGGTCTCGGCTGAGCGTTGGCATCCTGTCGACCTGTCAGCCCTCGCCAACAGACCCTTGCGCGGCGAAGAGGGTTGGATGGGCCTGGGAGGACTGACGCTGGACTGGCTCGACGGGGGGGAGGTGCGCTTCCAGGGCGTGCCGTTCCAGATCCTGGACCCCTCTGACGGAGCGCTCTCCTGCATCGCCTTGCGCTCCAATAAGGTGAGGAAGACGGGGAACCGTGAGATATCCGCGAAAGTCTCAGTGCCACTGAGCAAGAAGGTCAGCGCTCTGTACTTCCTGCATGGCTGCGGGTGGGGGAAGAACGGGAAGGTCGGTCAGTACCGGATCGTCTACGAG
>JALGSS010000188.1 GCA_029821745.1 Candidatus Zipacnadia bacterium | reverse complement strand
GTACGGGGCCTCTGCGAGCCATCGATCACCTTCTTCGGCGGCAAGTACTATCTCACAATCCGCAACGATCTGCGCGGATATGTCGCCGTCAGCGACGACGGCCTGCAGTTCAGCGACATCAAGCCGTGGACCTTCGACGATGGCTCAGAGCTGGGTAGCTACAACACCCAGCAGCATTGGGTCACCCACAGCGACGGCCTGTTCCTGGTCTACACGCGACGCGGCGCCAACAACGACCACATGATGCGCCACCGGGCTCCGCTGTTCATCGCCCGCGTGGGCCCTGAAAGCCTGCAGGTCATCCGGGCAACGGAACGGGTGCTGATACCCGAGCGAGGCGCGACGCTGGGAAACTTCGGTGCGGCTGAGGTGAGTCCCGAGGAATCGTGGGTGACGGTGTCCGAGGGAATCTGGAGCGATGAGGCTCGCCGGCGGGGAGCCACGGGCGCCACATTCGTCGCTCGAATCATCTGGAGCCGCCCCAACAGGGCGGCCCGCTGAGGGGGCGATTCTCGTGCTAGCGACCAGGCTTCCGCACGCTCCCGCAGCGAGGAGAGCGCGCCTTAGTCGGCGGCGGAACCATCGGGAGCCGATACACGGTTGCGACGTGCGCGCGCGCTCAGTGTGGACACCCCCGCGCTGAGCAGATACGCGGCCCCCGCCAGGATGATGGTCGTCGCCCCCGAGGGCAGATCGGCGTTGTAGCTGATCCCCAGGCCCAGGGTCGTCAGGATCGCCGTGATGCCGCCGGCGAGGATCATGACTTGCCACAGCGACTTCGAGAAGCGTCCCGCGATCGCGACGGGGAGGGTGAGCAGCGCGATCACCATCACCAATCCCACGACCATGGTCAGGAGCACCACGGTCAGGGCGGTCAGGCACAGAAGCAGAATGTAGTAGGCCTCGACGCGCAGTCCACGCAGGCGCGCGAACTCCTCGTCGAAGCAAACGGCGAGCAACTGGTGGTACAGAAGGATGCCGACGCCTACAACCACGGCATCCAGCAGCCCGAGCAGCCACAGATCGCGACCGCCGACCATCAGGATGTTCCCGAACAGGTAGCTCATCAGGTTCTCGCTGTAACCCGGCGTTCCCCAGATAAACAGCAGGCCCGCCGCCATCCCCAGAGCCCACACCGCGCTGATGACCGTGTCCTCTGACTCCTGCCAGCGCAGGCTGACAAACCCGATGATAAACGCCGCCACAAGGGCCGCGATGACCGCCCCGAACAGAGGATCCATCCACTCCCACCCCAGCACCACCTGGCAGTACTTCGCCGCGCCCAGGCCACCGAGGACGCAGTGCGCGATGCCCCCCGCGATGTAGGTGATGCGCCGTGCAGCGACGTAGCTGCCGATCACACCGCACGCGATGCTCGAAAGCAGGCCCGCGGCGAGGGCATACCGCAGGAAGGAGTGCTCGGCCACAGCTCGCAAAAACTCAGCCATGGGTGCACTCCCCGTCGTAGGTCTCGTCGTGGCGAACCAGGCGCATGTCCGAGCCGTACATCGCCTTCAGCAGTGCCCCGTCCACTTCTCCCAGGTCGCTCGTATGGTGACGCACGACGCGCCGATTCACACACAGCACCGTGCGAACGCAGTGCGACACGAAGCTCACGTCGTGGGTCACGAGAATGATCGTGTGCTCCCGGTTGAGGTCTTCCAGCAGGTCGTAAAGGTCCGTCTCGGCGAGCACATCCAAGCTCGCGGTCGGCTCGTCGAGCAGCAGCAGGTCGGGCTCGGTCACCAGGGCCCTCGCAATCAGCACTCTCTGCTGCTGACCGCCGGAGAGCTCACTCAAGCGCTGCCCGGTGAGGCCTTCGAGCCCCACGCTCGAGAGGGCTTGCCGGGCCAGTTCTCTGTCGCGTCGGGAGTAGTGGCCCAGCGCAAGTGCCTTGCCCAGCCTGCCCATCAGCACAACGTCCAGCACAGTAGCGGGGAACCGAGAATCGTGATTTGAGGACTGCGACACATACGCGATGCGATGCCGGACCTCAACGGGCGGTCGTCCAAACATGCGCACCTCCCCCCGCATCGGCGTCAGCAAGCCCAGCATGAGCTTCAGCAGCGTCGTCTTCCCGCCCCCGTTAGGCCCCACGACGCCCACGAAGCTGCCCGCCTCGACGCTCACGTTCACGTCCTCAAGGACGGGCGTATCGTCGTATCCGAAGTAGACGCCAGATAACTGAGCCACCGGTTCCGGCACTTATCGACGACCTCCTGCGGGGGTTGCTTTCATATTGGCTCGAGGCTCTGTTTGACCTGCTGGGCCATGCGTCTCAGATTCTCCAAGTAATCGCTTGCCAGAGGGTCCATTGGCACAACCGCCCCCCCGATTTCCCGCGCGATAGCCTGCGCGCTCTTGCGCGAGAACTGTGGCTGCACGAAAACCACTCGTGCCCCGGAACTCCGCGCCTGTTCGACGATCCGCGCGAGCTGTTTCGGGCCCGGCTCCTTGCCCTCAGTCTCAACGGCCACCTGTCGGAGCCCATATCGGTCGGCGAAGTACCCAAACGCTGGGTGGAACACCAGGATCGCGCTGCCTTTGAAGGGTTCGAGCGCATCCTGGACATCCTGATCGGTCTGCTGCAGGTCCGCCCGGAAAGCAGCCAGGTTCTCCCGGTATGCGCCGGCGCCATCAGGGTCGAGTCTCACCAGTTCATCCACGATATTCCCGGCCTGGACCGCCACAAGAGTCGGGTCCAGCCAGCTATGCGGGTCCACGCGTCCGCCCGCGTTTTCATCCTCCCCGTGCCTCCCCTCGACGCGCCGGAGCTTCACCCCTTCACAGGTGTCGACGACGCTAAGACCCGGCGCCGAACCGGCCAGCTTCTCGACCAGCGCGTCCTCGAAGGCCACGCCGATACGGAAATACACATCCGAGGCAATGAGAGCCGCCATCTGCCGGGGCGTCGGCTCGAAAGTGTGAGGCTCCTGCCCTGGGCTCACGAGCACATCCACAGATACGCGCTTGCCACCCAAGCGCTCCAGGAAGTACGCCTGTGGCGGGATGCTGACCACCACCGAGAGCGTCTCAGGCCCCGCATTCGGGGCCCTACTCCCGGAAGCCGCCCCACCGGCGACCTCATCCCCCGGTCTCACGCAGCCCGCCGGCCCTATCACGATCGCCGTGCAAAACAGCAACGCCGCCACGCGCTTCATTGAGCGACCTCCACCGCATCTTGCGCGAGATCCGTCTCAGCGTCCGCGCCATCCCCTTGCTCGTCTGTGCCTCTCGCCCCATCCTCGTCGAGTTCCAGCCTCAGGAGCCGGGCGCTGTTCAAGACCACGGCCACAGCGCCGACATTGTGCAGAAGCGCGCCCACGATCGCCCCGATGTACCCCAGCGCCGCTAGAATGATCATCGAGATAGCCGAACCGATCCCGATCGCGACGTTGATGTTGATCGTCTTGCGTGTGATGCGCGACAAGCGCACCGCCGTCGCCAGGCGCCCGATATCGTTTGTCATCAACGCGATGTCCGCACTCTGAATAGCCGCGTCGGATCCCATCGCGCCCATCGCGACGCCTACATCAGCCCGTGCGAGGGCCGGCGCGTCGTTCACGCCGTCGCCGACCGCCAGCACCGGGTCGCCCGATTCCGCCTCGGCTTCGACGAACTCGAGCTTCTCCAAGGGCAGCAAGCCGGCGCGGACCTCGTCGATACCCAGGTATTCACCAATGCCCTCGGCTACCTCCGGCCGATCACCCGTGAGGAGAACGGTGCGGGTGATGCCCAAGTCGCGCAGCCTGAGAAGCGCTTCCCGGGCCTCGGGCCGTGGCTCGTCCGCCATCAGCACTGCCCCCAGCGTCCGCCCGTTCCGCCGGGCCCAGACCACTGGACCAACATGCGCCGCGATCTCGTCCTGCAGCGGAGCGTCGACCTCCAGCCAGTTCGCCGCGCCCAGACGCACCACGGAACTATTCAGGCGCGCCTCCACACCTTTGCCCGGATACTCGACGGTCTCCGGCGGATCGGACAGCGTGATGCTCTGCCGGTTCGCCTCGCGCACGATTGCCTGCGATGCCGGATGCCGCGATCCATGCGCGCACATCAGCGCGCTTTCGAGAAGCTCTTCTGCGCTCACACCGTCGCACGGCCGGAAATCGACCACCTCCAACCGCCCAAGCGTCACCGTGCCCGTCTTGTCCAGGACCAGTGACCGCACCTCAGCCAGCACCTCGAGGAAGCGTGTGCTCTTGATGAGGATGCCGTAACGGGAAGCCAGGGCAAGGGCGGCGATCATCGCGGTCGAGCTGGAGAGAACCAGCGCACACGGGCACGCAACGACGAGAATCGCCACCGCCCGACTGACCTGGCCGGTCACAACGAGCGTGACCACCGCGACCAGAAGCACGAAGGGCGTGTAGTGGGACGCATAGCGCTCGAGAAGCTGGGTGACCGGGGCACGCGACTGCTCCGCCTCCCGCAGCGTCTCCAGAACTTGTCCCATCGCCGTGCCTGACCCGACCTGCGTCAGCTCCACGCGAAGCATCCCGGACGTGTTCATTGTACCCGCAAACACTGCGGACCCTGGGGCCACATCGGCAGGCACCGATTCACCGGTCACCGCGCTCTGGTCCACCGCTGAGTGGCCTTCGATCACGCGTCCATCGGCAGGCAGCAATTCGCCCGGACGCACGAGGACGTTGTCGCCCGTCTGCAGATCATCCACGGCGACGGTTTCCTCAGTGCCATCCTCCCGCACCCGGCACGCATCCCGGGCTCGAAGGCGCTTCAGGCCATCAATCGCTGCCTGCGCACCGAGTACGCTGCGCTCCTCGAGGAAGTGTCCGATAGCCATCAGCAGCGGGACCAAGATCGCCGTCGCATACTCTCCCGTCGCTAAAGCGGCCAGAACAGCGATGCTCACCAACTGGTCCATCATGTGCCCATGATGCCCTTGATGGGCGGCTTGCTCGGCGTGCTCATGAGCGTGGTCATGGTCAGTGTCCTGTCCGTGCGCCTTCGCGCCTATCTGGCAGGCACTGCACCCAAACCCTTGCACCGCGGCCTGGAAAATCGGGAACGCCGCGACGAGGGCGCCCGCGAACAGAACCAGGTCCCCGATCTCCTTCTGCGTCGGGAACGCGAGGGCGTACAGCCACCCGACGACTAGGAACCCCGTTGCGAGAAGCGCGCTCCCAATGCGTCGACCGATGCGCGTCTGCTCGTCGGAGGTCAACGTTGGCTCAATCGCCTGCTTCAGGCGCTTGGCGGTGGGCGTGTGCCGCATGTCGACTGTATCTGCCATGGAAGGAATTCCTCGATATGAATCGGATGAGTGTGCGGCCTCGCGTAGCAACATCACGGCTTCTTCTTCTTGACGGGCGCCGACTCAGAGGGCACCAGAACAGTCATCCTTCCGCCCGTCCTCGGCACCAGCGTCCGCGATCCCACCCCGCCGACAATCTTCTCAGTCGCCTCACGGTATAGGCGCTCGCGGACGACCTTCGGATTGTCACGATATTCGGCAAGAACGCTCCTGAACGTGGACACCTCGCCGCGCGCCCGGGCGAGCCGATCCGCCGCGAAGGCCTCGGCGTCGCTAATCATCCGGTCTCGATCCGCCTGAGCCTGCGGCACCTCTGTCTCGCGGTACGTGTGCGACTCGCGCACTTTCGTTTCCTTCTCCACGTAGGCGCTGACTACCGCCTCGAAGTCCGGCGCGACGGCGTCCGGCGGCCGGATCTCCCGGAACTCCAGCGCTGCCAGCGCGACTCCCACTCCCGCCTCATCCAGACGTTTCTGAGCCCGCAGCATAACCGACGTCGCAAGGGCTTTCTTGCCCTCCGCCAGCACCGCGTCAACGCCCGCGCACCCGATCGCCTGCGTCAGCGCCTCACACACCACGTCATTCACGATGGACTCCGGGGCCCGCGTCAAAAGCGCGTAGGCAATCGGGTCGCTGACCTGGTACTTCACCAGTGCGTCAGCGTGAACGATGTTCTGATCGCCCGTCAGGCAGTAACCAACCGTGCGTGGGTCCAGAGACGCCTCGGGTGCCGTCGCGTCTTCACTGTCATCAGCGATAGACGGAAGGGCCTCCCCCGAGAACAGCGTGACCTGGACCTCCTGCACGCGCTTCACCGGAACGCGGACGACCTCGTCGATCAAGTACGGCAGGGCGATAAGTATCCCCGGACCGTGCACTTGGTCCGCCGGGGTCGCGCCGGTGAGTCTCCCGAACCGAAGAACCATGGCCGCCTCGTCCGGCTTCACGAAGGTGACTCCGGAACAGGCGATGACGATTAGCACGATGATCCCTGACCAGCGCAGAAACCTAAATGCGGAGTCCAGACTCTCATTGATGGCCTTGCGTTGTTCGCTCTGCATAGATGTCACCTCCGTTCAGCGCCCGGGATTCTTCAGCATATCGAAGGGGGCAGAATCGGTATCGAGAACCACAGTTGCCTCGTCGCCCAGAATCTTCTCAAGCGAATCAAGCGACCGCAGGAACGTATAGAACTCCGGGTCGAGCTTATGCGCCGAGGCGTAGATCTTCGCCGCATCCGCCTCGGCATTCCCGTGAATCGTCTCCGCCTTCTCCTCGCCCTCGGCTCTGAGCTTGGCCACTTGAAGGTCCGTCTCTGCGCGCACACGTGCCGCTTCCTTCTCACCGTCGGCCCGGAACCGCGCCGCATACTGTGCCCGCTCGGCCTTCATCTGGTCAAAGACGTACTCGATGTTCTCCTCGGGCAGGGCGAGACGCTGCAGGCCAATCTGGACGACGTCGATTCCGTACCGCGCTCTTGCCTCCTGCTTCACGTCTTCCAGCATCGCCTTCTCGATCTCGTCGATACGCTGTCCGTCGGCGCTCTTCGAGACGAGTGCGGAGAAATCATAGTTCCCCAACACAGCGTTCTTTGCGTTGGTCACGACGCCGTCGAGCTTCGCCTCAGCGGACCTGGCGTTCCCCACGGCTTGCAGGAACCGTATGGGCTCGCCGATCTTCCACACGCTATACGTGATGAGGATGACGTTCTTCTTGTCCCTGGTGAGCGTCTCTGTCAGACGCGTCTCGCAGAGTCGGCTCCGCGCGTCCAGTATGTACGCGCGCTGGAATGGGTATGGTAGCTTCCACTTGAGACCGGCTGTGTCATACACGCCGATGGGGTTCTCGAACAGCGTGATGACGGCTACGCGTCCCTCAGACAAGCTGAACAACATGCTCGACAGTATGATGACAAGGGCCACAGTCAGTGCCACGGCCACTCGGCGCCACATAGCTTGCTGCATTTCGCTCACGACCTCCCGGACGTATGCTGTGCGACGGGTACGGAACTAAGACGATGCCTGTCTGGCTCAACGGTAAACGGCAGCCCGGCGACCGTGCTTCTTCTGCCGGGGCAGATCAAGGTCATGCGGCGGGAAAGTCTAGGGCAAAGACGCCCCGTCACGCAGGTCGACCCAGTACTCGCGATCTCCTGCGGTCCGCCCCTCAACGAGGAACAGCCGCTTCCCGGCCAGCGTCCGCTCGACGGTTTCCAGCCACTGCCTCTGACGGTACAGGCTCGGAGCGACCGAGTAAGCTTCCTCGACACTCGTGAACTTCATGGCCTCTCCGCGAGCGTCCGCGAGACGCGTGGCGGCATTCGCCTCGGCCTTCTTGATCGCAGTGGGCGACCGTCTCCAGACACACGCGCTCCACTTGTGCGCTCACAACCGCCTGGTACGCGTTCGCAACCTCAACCGGAGGGTGGATCCCCCGCAGGGCCACCTTGATGATGTCCACACCCATATTCTGGGCATCCAGATCGCGCTGCAATGCCCTCTGCAGGCGCCCGGAGAACTGGGCGCGTCCCTCGGACAACACGTAGTCCAGGTCCGAGTAGACGATCTCCCGCATCACGACACGGTAAGCGAAAGCTTTGAGGGCATCCTGTGGGTTCTGGAAGTTCACAACGTATTGCACGGGGTTCTTAATCCGGAAGAAGACCTGCGCATCAAGCGATACCAGTTCCCGGCCCTCTCCGAGGACGAGTTTGTATTCGTCGACCGCGTGAGTC
>JALGSS010001128.1 GCA_029821745.1 Candidatus Zipacnadia bacterium | reverse complement strand
TGCAGGTGACGCTTCAGTCCGAGCGCCCCGCGTTGTGGGCGTGGCTGGAGCTCCCTGGGGCGGACGGGTTGTTCTCGGACAACTTCTTCCACCTGCGGCCGGGCAGTCCGGTGACGGTGACGATCACCCCGCGGGGCGATTCGAGCTGCGCCGGCGCGGCCGACGCCCTGCGTGTCCGTAGCCTGGTGGACACATACGCCGTCGAAACCGATGGATAGCTGACCGGCAAGCGTGTCGAGCGGGGCGCGTGGTTCACGCGCCCCGCTCTGGCTGCGCTGCTCAGCTCTCCACGAGTTTCTTCAAACGCTCCGGTGAACTGGCGTGCGGCGTGGCGGCGCCCAGCGCGACTTCCCCCGACTTGACGAGTTGGGCCAGTGATTGGTCGAAGCTCATCATCCCCGACGCTGCGTTGCTCTCCAGCAATTCCATGTAGTCGGGCGTTCCGTCCGCGAGCATCTGCTCCTGGCGGATGACCTGCTGCACCTCCGGCGTGCCGATGAGCACCTCGTACGCGGCCACGCGTCCACGGCCCTTTGCTCTGGGAAGTAGGCGCTGTGCAACGATCCCCCTGAGGCTGGCCGCGAGTTGGGTGCGGATCTGCCCCCGCTGTTCACTGGGGAAGACCTCGATGAGCCGTCGCACCGCCTGCGCGACCCCGACGCAGTGCAAGGTCGTGAGCACGAGGTGGCCGGCTTCGGCGAGCGTCAGGCACATCATCACGGTGGGCAGATCGCGCATCTCGGACACGTGGATGACGTCCGGGTCCTGGCGAAGTACTGCGCGGCACCCGGCGGCAAAGGAGTCCGTATCGACACCCACCTCGCGGAGGATGACGATGGACGCCCCGGGAGGCAGGGAGAACTCGATGGGGTCGCCGATGTAGACGATCCGCTCGGCACGGTTCTTGTTGATGTCCGCGAGCATGGCCGCAATCGTGGTTGTCTTGCCGCTACCCGTAGGGCCCGTTACCATCACCAGCCCCCAGGGCAACTTGGTCAGGTCCTTCACGCCGTCAGGGGCGCCGATCTGCGTCAGGCTCATCGTGGCCTGGGGGATGATGCGTAGCGACGCCGCGACGCCACGGTTCTGACGGTACAGGCTCACGCGTATGCGTCCCACGCCCCGCATGTCGAAGGCGGTCTGGTAGTCGCGGTCGCCCACATGGGCGGCTTCCTCCTCGGGCAGTCCATCCCGAAGGAGGCTCTCGACATCTTGCGCCGACACTGCGTCGTCACCCACCGGCTGAAGCTCGCCGGTAACGCGGAGCATCGGCGGCATGCCGGCCTGCAGATGCAGGTCCGATGCATTCTCCTCCACTGCGAGTTGCAGTAGCTCAGCAAGGTCCATCTTGACCATCCTCTCCGCTCAGATCTGGCCTGCATTCGTCTATCACAACAGCACCATCCTGGACCATCCTCTCCGCTCAGATCTGGCCTGCATTCGTCTATCACAACAGCACCATCCTGGCCTCCTGGACAACCCCTCCCGGGAGTTCACGCTGGGCCAGCCAGGAATCCACGCTGGTGCGTCTAAATCGCCATTGCCCAGCAATCTCAATACGGGGAAGACTGTCCACGATCTGCTCGTAGCGTGACGCGTCGATGGCCAGGTACGCCATGAGCTCTGTTGGGGTCATGATGTCTGGTGGCGCGCTGCGAAGCAGGCGGTCCTGAAGAACTCGGATGCGCCGCGCCATCGTCTGTGCGGGGCGCCGCGCCATCGTCTGTGCGGGGCGTTCGGGCTCCCACTGCGCGGCAATCTGCAGCACCCGGGCGATCCGGTCACGCTCCCCCCGGCACTCGGGGCATTCCCGCAGATGTTGCTCCACCTGCCCGCGCTCAGCGTCCGAGAGCTCCCCGTCGGTATACGCGGTGAGGCGAGTTGTGATGTCAGCGCAGCGCATTTTCGTCATCTCCCGTCGAGCAGTCGCTCTCGGAGCGCCTGCACCGCAGCGTGTTTCCTGGAGCCCACAGTGCCCTTCGGACACCCGACCACTTGGGCGATCTGCTCGTAGCTGAGACCCTCGTACTCGCTGAGGATGAAGACGAGGCGCTGATCCTCCGGCAGGGCCTGGACTGCCTCGGCGACTTGCCGCCCGCGAAGAGGATCGGGATCGACCGACAGCGCGTCCTCATCGACAGGACCGGTGGCACGGTGTGATGAATCGGACGCCGCCTTCCGCAGACAGACGTTCCGGGCGAGAGTGTAGAGGAATGCTTCGAAGCTGTCCTGGGGCTCGTAGAGGTCCGCCTTCTGCCACAGTCTGAGGAGGATGTCCTGGCAGGCGTCCCTCGCGGCCTCGCCGTCACCGATCACTCGCGCGGCGAAGCGCTCCAGACGGGGCCGGTACCGGGCGGCCAGCGCCCCGAAGGCCTCCGTGTCGCCCTGCTTCGCCTTCTGCATTAGCTCCTCAGACGAGACCACCGTATCCGCGCTCCTTTGCTCTCGCCGTCAAGGGTACTAATACATCGGAGCACACCGGAATTCATTTTCATCTGGCGTGGCGAACGGTGTGTCGTTGCAGGGCCAGGTACCTCTCAC
>JALGSS010001127.1 GCA_029821745.1 Candidatus Zipacnadia bacterium | reverse complement strand
CGTCGCGCATGAGCTGCTCATCCTCGGGCCCTCGCAGGATCGAGCCGATGAGGGGCAGGATCATCGTGATGTTCGCATCCTGGAGCCGGGAGAAGAACGCGCGCCGTCGCTCGCGATCCCCGAGGATATGCCGGTGCCACATCCACGCACCCCGCGCCTCCACTTTCCTGGTCTCGCTGGCCCTGGCGCAGGCGGTCCAGGCGGACCGACGGGCGGCGCTGAGAGACTCCGCGGCCTCCTCAGCCTGAGCGTCGATCAGTTCCCTCGTCCGCGCGAGATGCGCTTTGGCCTCTGCGAGGGCGCTAATGGCGCTCTCCAGCGGGCACGCGATCTGCTTCTCCGTGGCCCATGCGATGCGCTTCTCAGCCTGGCGGATATCGGCCGCGGCTTCCAGGAAATACGCGTCCCGGTCGCGGGAGACCACGATGTGTTTGCCGTCGAGCTCCACCCGGGCTCCCATCGGGCAGTGCTTCATGATCCACGCCGAGCCTCCGCCATGCCCGGAGAGCACGAACCCATCCTCTGGGATGAGGCTGTCGCCGCCGGTGCGCTCGACGATGCGTCCCTCGCGGACGATACACTCCGATCCGAAGATGTTCGTGCCGGTGCGTTCCCCGAAGGCCCGCGTGTAGACCACGAGTTGGTTCGCGCCGCGCCCCGAGGGGAACTCTGTGCCCGTGGGGTCGACACTGTGCACGTCGCGTTCGGCGCTTTCCTCGGCGAAGGGCGCCGCATCCTTGATGTGGACTTCCGCCCCCTCGGTAAGGTGAGCCGCCAGCCAGGAGCCCCCCTGGGCGTGGCCGGTCAGCACGAATCCATCAGCGGGAATGGCCGTGGCCCCACGGACGACGACGCGCGTGACCTTGCCATTGATGACCACGACACTGCGCGCCCACGGGTTGTCCGGCGTCATCTCGCCCCAGGCCGGCGTGTAGAGGGTGATGGAGCCGCCGGTGATGGGCACGTTCTCCCCGTTGAGGGCCTTCTCGTTGCCATCAGGTGCGACGACGGTTCTCGCCGGAGCGCACCAGGCGGCAGTTGCGGTGACGCACAGCAGAGCAGACAGGATCGCGATCTTGACAGTCATAGGTACCTCGCGTGTCGGTTGTGAGATGCACTGCAGCGGCACTCCCGGCGGCGGAGCGACATCGCCCTCAGAATTCCTCTCTGGTGCGGGAATCCCTGCGATGGGTCCGGAGAGTGTATCCCCCTTGAAGGGCTACACGCAACGTCGGGCGAACTGACCTGTGAGTATATCACGCATTGCCTCCCTGGGCTTGCTGTCAGCGCGAGGCACGCGCCCAACCCACTCTGCTGCACTGCAGCCTGCCTGGCCCTGGCACTATCCGCCTTGCCTTCGCTGGCGCAGGAGAAATCTGCCGAAGCGAAGAGCCTGGTGGTCGTCGAGGGCGGTGCGGGCGCCAATGTTGAGTTCATGGAGGGGGCCTGGACCCAGGGCGACGGTTACCTGGAGGCGAAGGGCACCCGGAGCCTGGCGCAGCGCCTTCTGAGCGATTGCGTCATCGGCCCCGGCGACTTCACCGTGACCGCCCGACTGTCCATGACCGGGCTGGCGAGCAGCGCCGCCGCGTTCACCATCGGCGACAACAGCTACTTCGGCTTCGCCGGCGCCCGCGGGAAGATCTTCGTGACGGGCCCCCTGTTCAACGGTGCCCGCGGGACGCCCATCGGCGAGCCCTTCGACTTCATGACCGAGGGCGAGCCCTTCGACCTGGAAGCGAAGCGGGTGGGCAACCATCTGACCATCTCCATCGACGGGAAGCTCGTCTACGAACAGGATGTGATTACGGGTGCCGTGGGGGCGGTCGGTTTCGTCCCGTGCCGAGCCACCATGCGCATCCACGCGTTTGATGTCACAGGCGTCCTGACGGAGTACAAGGCGCCTCGCCCCAGACTGCCTGCTCGCGAGAACATCAAGCTCGCCCCGGACGTCGAGGCGATGCCCTCGCTGCCCCTGGGTCCCTTCGTGCGCCTGTCCGACGGCGCGATCATGGCCGTGGCTGACAGGGATGCGCTGATCTCACGGGACGAGGGTAAGACGTGGGAAAGACAGCCGATCTTCAAGCCCGAGGACAACCTGCGCATCCGCCAGGAACGCGCACTGCTGCGGACCCGCGAGGGCACGCTCATCCTCATCTTCTCCAACGAAGCCGTCCGGCACTACTCCTGGGACAAAGCGAAGAACGTGCCATTGCCTGATATGCTGCTGCCCTGCTACGCCATTCGTAGTGTCGACGAGGGCAAGACCTGGACGGACCTGCACATGCTCCACGGCGGCTGGTGTGGGTGCACCCAGGACATCACGCAGTTGAGCAACGGGAACATCGTCGTTCCCGGACAGGAACTCCTGTACGATGAGGGCCGACACGCCACGATGCCCTACGTCTCGACCGATCAGGGGAAGACCTGGCTCCGCACACAATTCCTGGACATCGGCGGGAAGGGCGATCACGCGGGGGCGATCGAGGGCACCCTCGAGGAGCTCAAGGACGGCCGCCTGTGGCTGCTCATGCGCAGCGCCCACGGCTTCTTCTACGAGTCATTCTCGGAGGACCAGGGGCTGACGTGGAGCAAGCAGAAGCCATCCGGGGTCAGGGCGACCTCGGCTCCCGGGAAGATGAAACGCCTGGCGAGCGGGCGTCTCGCGCTCATCTGGAACCCC
>JALGSS010001126.1 GCA_029821745.1 Candidatus Zipacnadia bacterium | reverse complement strand
GCCACCGCTCGCGCAGTACAGGTACACTTTCTTGCCGCCGATGGTCGTCGGCACGATGGACGAATGCGTCATCTTCCAGCCGCGCGGGTTGGGCGTTTGCCAGAGGACCTTGCCCGTCGCGAGATCGACGGCGATCATCAGCGCCTTGCCGCCCGGCGCGACGATGGTCTTGTTGCCGACGATGATGGGGCACTGTCCGGCGTACCAGGTGGGAACCTTCGTGCCGTACTCCTTGACCAGGTCCTTCTTCCAGTACACGGTGCCCGCTGCGGCATCGGTGCACATGACGTGACACTTGGGGCCGATTGTGACCACATACTTGTCGTTCACCGCGGGCACAGTGCGGGACATTCCGTGGTTACGCTTCACGACAACGGGGTACCCCTGCGCCCACAACTGCTTGCCGTCGGCGAGGGAGAAGCAGCGGAGCACATCAGACTGATTGGGCTGGTCATAGTCTATAACGTAGACGCGTCCGTTGCGGACAGCCGCCCCGGCGTACCCTTCGCCCAGTTGCACCGACCATAGCTTGCGGGGCCCCCCGGCCGGCCAGCTCTTCGCGAGACCGGTCTCGGTGCTCACATTGTCCAGTTTCGGCCCGCGGTATCCCGGCCAGAGTCCGGGCAGGTTGGGTGCCGTCGGCGCCGCCGGTTCTGACGCCGGAGAGGACGCCCGTTGGCCCGGACTCGGGAGGCTTCCCGGATCCCCCGGCGGGGGCCTGCCCTGGCTGGGAGGTTGCCTGCGACGTGACGGCGCCTGCGTTCCCCGGCTGGTTCGTCGGTGTGGTGGCGGGCTGTGCCACGGGAGTCACTCTCGGCACGTCGGTATTGCTGTTGGGCAACTCCGGCTTCACGCGGAGCCATGCGAACACGGCCACTATGCCAACGATGCCCAGGAGCGCTGGTATCCCGAAGGCGATCAGGGCCATCGCGGGTCCGCGCTTCTGCTGATCCGGCGGGGTCCCGCCGGAATTTGTCTCTGGAGGGCCTTGGGGTATCTGATTGGGTCCGCCCATCGATGCCTCCCAGACTACGAGACTGCGGCGAACGTTCGACTGCACTCGATTGCCATTGTACTCTGAACTGAAGGGCCTGTGAATTGGCGAGGCAGCCAGGCCGGCTGAATGTTGACTAGTTAGTTAACCATGCTATATAGTTGAATATGACAAGTCAACCGATTGCCTCTGGGCGTGGGCCGTTCACATCAGCAAACCAATGGGCAACTGGGTTTCCAGTTATAGTATAATCGTGGCTCATGCCGCGATCCTCTTATCTTCGTGAAGACCGGTGAAGCGGATGCAGAGCACAGTTATCCTCGCCCATCCGGGCGATGAGAGCCCGGAGTATCAATGCCTTGCCCGGGACCTTGCGCCGGAGTGTGCAGGCCGAGGTTGGGACGTTGTATGCCTGCCCGACGTTTACCACATCCCCGAAGAGAGCGCTGTGTGGGTTCCCCTACGTGAGATCCCTGGACCGATCGTCGCGCTGTCGTGCCTGCATCCCCGGGCTCTCGAGTGGGTGCTTCGCGAGCAAGGTGTGGGGAACACGGGACTGCACACCCTAGACATGCGAATTTTCAAGACGGTAGACGACGCCTTGGAGGCGGTGTGCTCCCAGTTGCCGCCACCTGACTCCGGACGCCGTGGCGTCCTGCGGGAGCACGCGGAACCCGTGTCTCCCCGATGGTATCCGGTCGTGGACAAGTCGCGCTGCATCGACTGTCAGCACTGCCTGCAGTTCTGCCTGTTCGGCGTCTGGGAGCTGGACGAGACCGGTGGCGTGTGTGCGGCCCAGCCGGACAACTGCAAGCCGGGCTGTCCCGCCTGCGCCCGCATCTGCCCTCAGAGCGCGATCATGTTCCCCTTGCACGAGCAGGACCCGGCCATCGCGGGAGCGCCCGGCGAGTTCGTGGTTATGGACGACGAGGCCCGGCGGATGTTCTATGTCCGCACCGAGACCCAGTGCCCTGTCTGTGGATTGGTCGGGGACGTGGGGCTGGGTGAGGACGCGGAGGGCCGAGAATGCCCCGAATGTGGGCGCAAGACACCGCTGGGGCGGGGGCCCTGGGACGGCGTGGGGGAAGCTGATGCTGCCGACCCAGAGCTATCCGACACTTTCGACGAAATCGACTCGCTCATTGACGAACTCGAAGACATGACCCGCGGGGGGCTGTAAGTGACACAACCCG
>JALGSS010000187.1 GCA_029821745.1 Candidatus Zipacnadia bacterium | reverse complement strand
GCAGGGACAGCGCCTCGTAATCAGAGCCCAGGCTCGGCATCTGGTTCCCTACCTTGCCGACGCCGTTCCCGGATGGTTTCAGGCTACCCTCGCCGTCCTCGACACCTGGGGCAGGGAGCTGGCCTTCGTCGACGACTTCCGCTTCGATCCTGACCCTGTCCTCCTCTATGAAGTCCCGCAAGACGGCGAGTATCAACTGGAGGTCCGTGACTCGATCTACCGCGGACGAGAGGATTTTGTCTACTGCGTCAGCATCGCCCAGCAGCCCTTCATCACGCATATGTTCCCCCTCGGCGGACACGCGGGCACGGAGACGGTGGCCTCAATCGGCGGCTGGAACCTGCCGGCTGATCGCCTTTCGCTGGACACGAGACCTGGCCCCGCCTGCATCCGACAGACGGCTCTGCGCGAGGGCGGATCTCTCTCAAATAGCGTGACGTATGCGGTTGACAGTCTCCCGGAATCCGCAGAGGCCGAGCCGAATGATACCCCGGCCGACGCGCAGTCAGTCGATCTGCCCCGGATCGTCAATGGCCGCATCGCCAAGCCGGGTGATGTGGACGTATTCCAGTTTGAGGGTCGCGCCGGTGAGCAAGTCGTGGTCGAGGTGCAGGCTCGAAGGCTCCGGTCGCCGCTCGATTCACTGCTGAGGTTGATGGATGAATCGGGCAAAGTGCTCGAATTCAGCGACGATCACATGGAGAAGGTCGGTCACCTGCACCCGGATATGGGAGTGCTGACGCACCACGCGGACTCGTACCTGAGGACGCGGCTCCCGGCGGACGGAGCGTACCGCGTGGAAGTAGCTGACGCGCAGGGGCACGGAGGCGAAGCCTTCGCGTACCGCCTGCGGATCGGTGCGCCGCAGCCGGATTTCGCACTGCGCGTGACGCCCTCGAGCATCACCCTTCCCGCAGGACGCGCGGCGCCGGTTACTGTTCACGTCTTGCGGAAGGATGGCTTCGCCGGCGACGTTGAGGTGACGCTCAAGGACGCTCCGGCCGGCTTCTCCCTGCAGGGCGGACGGGTCCCGGCGGGACGCGACCGCATCCGCGTGACCGTGACCGCTCCCCGGCAGATTCTCGATCAGCCCATCTCCCTGCATCTCGAAGGGCATGCGCAGATCGACGGGGAGAGGGTGAGTCGCCTTGCTGTTCCGGCGGAGAACAATATGCAGGCATTCCTCTGGCGGCATCTCGTGCCGTCACAGGAGCTGATGGTCGCGGTGACGGGCACGAGACGCTTTGCGCCGATTATCACTCGGCTCAAGCACGATCCCGTCCGGATCTCCTCCGCGGGCACGGCGCTCGTGCAGATGACCGCTCCGAGGCGGAAGATGGCTCAGGAGATCAAGCTGGAACTCATCGATCCGCCCGAGGGGGTGTCCCTCGGGAAGGTGACGGTGGTTCCGGGCGCGCTGGCCTTCGCGCTGAAGACAGACGCCGCCGCACCGGCCGTGGGTTATGTAGACAACCTGATCGTTCAGGCGTTCGTGGAAGTGGAGAGGAAGGGCCGCGACGAGAAGGCCCCCAAGAGGAAGTTCCGCGTGCCCCTCGGGGCCTTGCCGGCTATCCCTATCGAAGTCGTTAACTGACGAGTTCGGGGGCAGGTACGCTGGTCAACAGGGCCGTCATCAGGGCTGCGTTGCCGAAGGGCAGATATCCGCGGGGTGTCGATGCCGCACAATCGACGGCGCCCCACGGAGGCACTGAGATGCTCTGCACGGGGCCCCGTCACATCCCGCAGAGCGGGATGACACCCCGTGCCCATGATTGGCTTTCCCCAACGCGACCCCGCTGGTGGCCCTGTCGCGCGCTAACCCAGGCTTCAGTGGAAGATCTGGTAGCCCTGGAAGTTCAGGATCGGGCTGACGATCGCCCAGATGCAGCCGATGATGTAGTCGCCGAGAATGAGCCCCAGGAATAGCGGGATCAGGCGGCGGTACAGGCGCTGGCCTCCGTACCGGACGATGGTGGATTTGAGCACCCACGCGATGAGGAACGGGCACCAGACCCAGATCAACCCAGGCCCGGCGCAGTATCCCAGAGGATGGAGCCATAGCCAGGGGTAGCGCAGTTGCAGCCGCCAGAGAACGAATGTGAACCCCGACGCAAGCAGCACCGTCACTACGCGCGGCCACTCGGCCGGGCGACCCACCACGAGCATGTGATTCAGCCAGTTGTACACCTCATGCCCCGTCCAGTTCGCGTAGCCGATGCACTTGGTCGCCGCACCCTCCGTGTAGCCGACGTGCAAGCAGGCCCAAGCGCCGGCGAAGGTGGACGCGACGGTTGCGAGAACCATCGGCAGGGCGAGCTCACGCGGCCGCAGGCCTGCCGAATGCCACAGCTTCAGCGCCTCAAGCTGCGTGGGCATGGCGTGGCTGCGATTCAGACGCCAAAACCAGTGGCTCAGGCCTGCGCCGATCAGATTGCCCTTACCCAACGCGTCGGTGCCGGCGAGAGGGAACACATTCATCGGTTCGAGGTCCCACACAGTATGCTGGCTGCCCGACTCGGCTCGCACGCGGGTGATGGAGAGCGCGAGCAGGAAGTAGAGGCCAACGGCGACCAATGCAGGCAGAAGCGTCATGCCGGCGACGCGCCAGAAGCACAGGATGACCAGCAGACCGATCGTGATCCCGCCCAGAGCGAGGCGGTGGGGGAGAAGCTCGTCGGGATCGTCGACCTCCTCGCGCTGCCAGATCGCCGTGAACAGGCGCTTCCAGTGCTCGCGGGTGAGGTACAGCATCAATGCACCGTACATCGTCCAGGCGCCGATGCCTTGCTCCATCACGAACGGATAGCCGGGCAGCCGAGCGACGCCGACGTAGTGACCGACGACGATCTGCGCTTTGATGAACAGATAGAAGAACCAGCACGAGAAGAGGACATCCAGCGGCACGAAATACCCGAGGCCGATGGCGAAGGGATAGAACGAGTACGGAGCGCCGAGCCGGTTCCAGGGAGGGTCAGCGAATCGTGGCCATCGCGCCCGGGTCTCGAAGTGGGGCAGAGCCGGGTAGAGCCTCGCGAGCCCGGACAGCGTACCGTTCAGGATCGGCAATACTGCGCCCACCCACGTCAGCGACGACCGAAAAAAGCCCGGTGTGTCGATGCCCACCATCGCCAGGGGCAGGCGCACCACCGGGAAGCTCAGCTTCGTCTCCTCAATCCACGCCTTGCGGACCATGACGTTGAGGCATAGCATCACCCCGAACATCACGAGGACGAGCCCCAACCAGATCAACAGTGGCGGCCCCCATCCCAGGAGCACCTGGGCACGGTAGGGACTCTCGCCACCCTCCATGAAACCCTCAAGCACGCCGTGGTCCCAGACAAGCGCCCACCGGGGAATATGCGGGAAGATCGTTGTCTCCCACTTGTTCTCCGGTGTGGCAAACCACGTTCCCCAGCCCATGGTTGTGATTAGGTTGATGATGAAGTCATGGGTCGCCACCGTGCACGAGATGGCGAGCATGACATAGACCACCAGCAACTCCGGCACCGAGAGCACCCACTGGGGACAGACGACGCGGAAGACCGCGTTCGCGGCGACCAACAGCAAGAGGAAGAACACCGGGGTGACGAACAGCGGGTTCAGCGTGAGGATCATGTACCAGCGCATCTCGGCCAATATGACCCAGTAGGCGTTCAAGGGGATCAACGCCAGGCCCACAATCACCGCCCTCGCTGTGACGGCGGAGCGTCGCGATGCGTTCACGACTTTCGTCTGAGTGCCGCGAGAGTGCATGGAGTGTAGGGGAGGGGCTGGAGTGCTCATTCGCTTCAGGCTGCGCCCCCGCAATAGGGGCGCAGCCTGCGTCTGCCTTCAGTGAGCGCGAAGAAGTCTACCACCCGTACGTCAGGTGTAGGGAGTGGGTGTCGGACCCGCCGAACAGCGCCCCGACGGCATCCTCATTCCAGTCCCGTGTGTAGACGTAGTCGATACGCCAGCCGTCCCGGTCATACCCCAGGCCGACAGTCGGGTTGTCGTCCATGAGCCCGAGGCGGAACGCCGCTCCGCTCTCGTGTCGGTACTCGCCGCCGATGTGCCAGCTATTGACCGTGCTCTTGGAGGAGCCGTTCTGGCTGGACCCGCGGCGGTACTCGATCGCTCCCACGATTCCCGGCGCAAAGTGACGAGAAGCGCCGAGGGAGAGCTGGGTGCAGTGGTAGACATTGCGAAGGGTCGCGCCAATCATGGCTCCGGTGGTGGTGACGGTGTTCTGGGAGTACGCGTAGGTAAGACCGACGTAGTCGCCCGGTTCCCACTCGTACGCCAGGCCGATCCGGGCCCCGTAGTCCGCCTCGGAATCGATGCTCACAAGGGCCGGCCCCACAGGCGGCGTGAGGCTGAACTGGGAGTCCTCACTGCCGAGGATGCAGAGGCCCGCCATGAGCTTCTCACCGAACCGGCGCCCGTAGTCCACCAGCAGAGCGTCCTCCGAGATGTCCGCCGCCACGGGCCCGACGCCCGGGAACATCGCGTTGCCGCCCGAGCTATCCACGGACAGCAGCAGCAATTGCAGCCCCGATTCATCGGCTCGGATTGGGTGGACGTAGTGGCCCAGGTAGCTCGTGACCGTCGGCCCCCGCTCGAGGTCCGTCGTCACCACTCTCATACCGGCGTGGCGTGTGTCCTGTGCGGCCGCGAAGGCGGGGTTGGTCACCTGGACGTCATTGAGACAAGCCATCGCGCCCCCCATGCCCAGTTGACGGGTGGTTGCGGGCGTACTCATCCCGAAGTAGGCCGGGATTCCGAAGGCGTCTGGGCCCAAGGTCTGGCCCATCCCCCCGGAACAGATTCCCCCCAGCAGCAGGCAGCATGCGAGGGAACCCAGTGCGAGCGAAGTTCTGTCGGACATGGCGATGCCTCCCGTGTGATATGGGTTGCTGGTGATGGCACGGCGTCGCTGCGACATGGAGCGTGGGCATCGGCGCTTCCATCGGCCGGGGCAAAGAGAAACGTCCGGGAGGAAGCGCCCGGACGCCTGTAGGAAAGGGTACACAACGGTGTGGCTGGTTGCAGCAGTAGAGTCACAGGCTCAGACACTTCTCCGACGCCTGCGATACAGAGCCAGTCCTGCGAGGCCCATCAGAGCCAGCGCAAAGGTGCCGGGCTCCGGCACGATGCCTAACTGGAAGCTCTCCCCTCCACTGACATCTCCGTAGGGTGAGCCGATGCCACTGCCGGCCTCGGGGTTGGCGAGCACAAGCTGGTAATCGCCGAGAGCCGTGGCGACCGGGATGTCGAGCGTGAACCAAACGACATTGACTGTCCCAGTGACCTCGGTACCGACCGGGTCGTATGCGGTGAAGATGTGGAAGTCGGGGTCCGAGGCGGCATCGCCATACGTGTCGTTCATGATGACGACCGGTGTGTCCGGGTCGGAGGGTTCGCTGGTGTCCCAGAGGCCGTCGTTCTCGTACCAGCCATAGTCGCTGAGCTCGTGGCGTGCGAGCGTCCAGCCTTCATCAGGCAGGACGACGTCGAATCCCATGCCGCCAACGTTATCGCTGGTGACCATCTGAACCAGGAATTCAAGGCTGCTGCCCGGAGCAACCGTGGCGCTGGTCTGGTGAGGGGTGCTGAGCGTGTAGAGGTTGAAGACAGTGCTTGCGCTGGCACCCAAACAGATGAGTGCCAGGGCAACGATGACGACCAGACTACTCGGTCTCATCAGTAGGGCGCCTCCGATCCTGAGGGTCGGCACTGCGTGCGGCGCTACTGCACTCCTGTCTGCAACGATGAGGTCAGGCTACGGCCCCGCGTGTGCTAACTGCGCTACCGCGTGACCATGCTGCCTCTCCAGCGGCCCTGACCGAGACAAAGACCAACCGCGAGGCGGTACACCCCACCCCGAATGATAGTAGCACTGGGACCTCCCAGCGTCAAGGTCCGCTCCGCAGTCGGGCACTGCGGAGCGGACCTGCATTCGCCGGCGGGCGGCCGTCAGCGCCTATCGCCCTACATTCACCGGAACGACGCGCTGGGACTGCCGGCCGTCGGGTTGCTTGACGAGCAGGCTGAGGAGATAGCGCCCCGCTGGAGCCCTCGTGCCCGTTGCGCTCCGGCCATCCCAGTGCAGGACGTTGACGCCTGCTGTGCAGACGTCACCCGACGCGAGCACCTTCACCGGTCGCCCGGCGATGTTCATGAGAGTAGCTTCCACCTGCGCGTCGGCGCTGAGCGTGAAGGTGATGTCCGCTCGTCCGGCGCCGGTGGGCACGGCGGACAGGCTCGTGATGGTCGCCGTCGCAGCGTGCGGCTTGACCTCAACGCGCAAAGCGCGCTGCGGGCCACGGAAGGTGTGACTGGTGGCCGTGCGCATGTAGATGCGCTTGCCGCCGACAGGGTCCACGAGATACGCGGCGAGATCCGTCGGCAGTTCCGACAGGTCCGGCCATGTCACCGTCACCGGGGCATCGCCCTGGGCGCTTCGCACACCAATATCCCAGGTTGCCGAGCGGCCTCCGGAGCGCAGGTCGATCGCGTTGCCCGGCGAGCCGTCGACCACGCCGGTCGACTGGACAAACAGATCAACTCCCGGTCCCAGCGGGGGGTGCGGCTGCGTGGCGGTCTGCGTCCCGCTCTGGCGCCCGATCACTGTGCAGGCGTCCGCGAAGCCGTTCGCCGCTGCCACGAGGTTGATGCGCCAGGCGTCCGCCGAGGGCTTGCGTACGGGGTCTGACGAAGCCCCCGTGGTGACGTTCGGGGTCAGGTTGACCAGCAGCTTGCAGGCCGACTGGGCGCAGATGAGATACCCGCCCCAGGGCTCTAATCCGGGCGAACTGCCCGGCTCGAGCGGCACGTAGCTCCCGTTCGTGTATCCGTAGATCGTCCCGTAGAGCCAGCCCTTCGCCGCGGCTTCCTGCAGAGGGAGGACCGTGCCCGCGCGCTCGACCTGGATATAGGCATCGTTCCACGGGACCCCGCGCATGAAGGGGCAGCCGATGATGCTCCAGCCGGTGGGCAGGTCGGCGGCGAATGTTGAGTCTGCGTCCATCGGAGCCACGCCGGCGCCGAGCGCCCCGCCCCGGAAGGCGTGGATGCAGTAACCTCGCCCGCGTCTGAAGTAGCCGGGATCAACAGGCACGTAGGGCGTGGGGCTGCCGGCGATCATCCCATAGGCGTTCCAGTCAGTGGCCGGCCGGCCGAGACCCATCGGCGCGTCCATGGAGGCTCCCGGGGCCGCAAAAGAGAGGAGGTGCCAGCCGGCGTCCACCGGGTAAGTGCCCACGTCTCCCGCGAGCAATTCGCCTCCGCCAACGGGCGGTGAGGGAGCCGAGTTGCCGGAGTACGCCCGGGCGGCCATCATATCGAGCGTGTTGATCGTCCCGCTGTTGTTGACGTCATAACGGGCGTTTGCATCCGTCACGCTTTCATTCACGTGAGCCCGGACAGCCATCAGGTCGAGTGTGTTCACGCTGCGGGTGCTGTTCGCATCACCCTTGAGCGCGGTGAGCACGTGATCACGGTCGCCCGCCAGCGGATTCCCCGCCGGGTCCTGGACGGTGGTGGCAACGGTGAGGGTGTAGGTGTCCTGGTCGGGGAGCGCCGGGGAGAGCGTGACCGCCATGGCGCTATCGACGTCCTGCAGACTCACCACACTGATCTGGCTGGATACATCTCCGCTGTTGACGCCCTGAATGCTGAGTGATGCGGCGCTGACCGTGGCCGGATCGAGGGCCTCGGAGAAAGTGATCACCAGCTTGGCGAGGCCGCTGTTGCGGCACTCAATGAACTCGTCCGGTGCGGCACAGGCGATCTCTCCCAGGCCACCGTGGTCGGCGGCCACAGACCAACTGCTGATCTCGGGCGGCGTGGCGTCATCCGA
>JALGSS010001125.1 GCA_029821745.1 Candidatus Zipacnadia bacterium | reverse complement strand
AGCGGTTGGCGACCCGCGTGCGCCACGGAATGCCGCGGCTCGCGTGCAGGAACCGAGACCCGTAGACCACGTTGGTCCTGCCGGAGATGATTGGCTCCAGCAACCGCGGGTACTTCTCGGGGCACAGCTCGAGATCGGCGTCCTGGATGAGAACCACGTTCCCTGTGGCGAAGCTCAAACCGATGCGGATAGCGGCGCCCTTGCCGAAGTTAGTCGGGGATGTGTAGACGCGGACAATATCGTCCTCGCCCTCCTCTCGGAGGATCCCCTGGGTGCCGTCGGTGGAGCCATCGTCCACGACGATGATTTCCTTCGGCAGCGCGAGGGCTTTGACCCGCTCGATGACCTCGCGGACGGTGCTCTCTTCATTGTAGACGGGGATGATCACAGAGAGCTTCTCAAGGGGCGTTGTTGAGGGCGCCGAGGGCGCGTCGGATCGCCGGCTCGCCCGGCCGTCACCCGCAGCGGAGTGCAGCAAGGAGAGCACTGCGGCTCCGAGATTCGCGAACAAGGAGAACACGGCCGCGGTCCAGCCCACGACGGGAATCACTCCACCCAAACACCAGAGGACGGACCCCGCCAGCACGCTCAGGGGTCCGGGGATCGCGAGGAGCGCGGTCACGACGCCGACGGCAATCGCCACGCCCTGACCGCCCTTGCCTGCCCCACTGAAGATGGCCCCGACGATGATCGCGAGCACAACGATGAGGGCTCCCCAGCCTGCACAGGGCCAGAACTCGGCCGCAATCGCGCGCTGGGTACGTCGAGTGAAGGCGGGGAAGAGCAGGGCAATGGCGAACTGCAGGGGCACGATCAGGAGCACGGCCACCAAGGCCCCGATGGCCGCGCCCGAATCCTTGTTGCCGTCTTGGGCACACGCGCTCGCCGCGATGGCCACGGTCACGCTCAACGCTACGGGAAGCGCATGGACCGGTGGGGCTGATGGGGCTCGTCGCACGCAATCACCCCGGCTGTTGGCAGTCAACTCTCCGGCGACCACGGGAATATCGGCTCAGGCTGCCCCGCGATCCGCCGGCGCGCAGGATATCCGGCTGTGACCAACATTGGTACGGCGGCGAAGGAGTAACGAAGCATCCGGACCCGGCCCCACGCCTGTGCCCAAGCCGACAGACATGTGGCCGCGGCACCACTGCGCGTGAGGAGAGAATGGGAATGGCGTCCATCGCTCTTATCGAACCCCGGCCTCCAGCCCTCCACGTTTTCAGCTTCGTCGCTCTGCCACGTCTGGGCTTGCCCTCGATTGGGACGGTGTTGCGGAACCTGGGTCACCAGGTGCAGATCCATTGCCAGGTCCTCAGGAAACTGCCGATGGCCGAGATCCTGAAGGCGGACGTCGTCGGCATCTCCACCACCACGAGCACCGCGCCCGAAGCGTACCGGATTGCGGATCTGTGCCGGTCGCGAGGCGTGCCCGTGCTCATCGGCGGCGTCCATGCGACCTTCCGACCGGAGGAGGCGCTGGAGCACGCCGACTGCTGCGTGATGGGCGAAGCGGAGGAGATGGTGGGGGAGGCGGTGGAGCGGCTGCTGGACCAGGCGCGATCTGGGGCCAAGCCGGACGGCGGCCTGCTGCTGCCGGAGGAGGACGCAGGAGAGGGCAACATCTGCCGCGTTCCCGACCTCGACACGTTGCCGATGCCGGACCTGTCTCTGATCCGGGGATGGCGCGATCGACGGTTGACGCCGATGGTGACCTCGCGCGGCTGTCCCTACGACTGCAGTTTCTGCTCGGTCACCCCGATGTTCGGCCGCGCGTACCGGTTTCGTAGCGCAGGACTCGTGCTCGACGAGATCGCTCACAGGCAACCCCGTGGGATCTTCTTCTACGACGACAACTTCACGGCCAACCCGACGCGAACGAGGGAATTGCTTGAGGGCATGATCCGGTTGCCTCGCCCTCCGTTCTGGATCGGCCAGGTACGCTCGGACGTCACCCAGGACCCGGAGTTGATCGACCTCATGCAGGCATCCCGGTGCGCGCGGGTGTTCGTCGGGTATGAATCGATCTCGCCCGCCACGCTGGAGAGCTACAACAAGAAGCAGTCGGTCGAGCAGATGCTGGAGAGTGTGCGCATCCTGCACGAGCACAAGATTCAGGTCCACGGGATGTTCGTGTTGGGCTCTGATGAGGACGACGTGGCCACAATCCGAGGCACCGCGCGCTTCGCCCTACGCAATGCCATCGATACCGTCCAGTTTCTGATCCTGACACCCCTGCCCGGCACGAGGCAGTTCCGCTTCTTCGAGGAGACCAAGCGCATCTTCACGGGTGACTGGTCTCTCTACGACGGGCACCACGTCGTCTTCGACCCGAACCAGATGAACGCTTCGACCCTCCAGCGCGAAGTCTGGAAGGCGCAGAAGCGCTTCTACTCGAGTTGGCGCAGCGTCAAGTCCTTCGCCAGGCTCAGATTCAGCGAGGGCCTTGTGAGCGCGTACGGGCGAGCTGTTCTCAGTCTGTCTGGGTTCCACGACAACAAGTTCATCGCCGCGCTGAAGAGGCGCGACCGCTCGAAGAGCGCC
>JALGSS010000186.1 GCA_029821745.1 Candidatus Zipacnadia bacterium | reverse complement strand
GGCGACTGGGAAGCAAACGCGATCTACTGGAACCGGCCGATGGACACTGACGCGGTCATTGGCGAGCTGTTCTATGGTGTCAATGACTGGCTCGAGATCGACGCATGGTATGCCGACGTTGACAATGCCGACTCGTACTGGCAGCTGAACGCGTACCTGACACTGATCAAGGAAACCGCTGAGCATCCGTCCCTCATCCTTGGCTGCAACAATGTCACCGGCGAAGACTGGGTCGGCGGCGAGCAGTTCATGCTGGACCTGGGCTCTTGCGGCGGCGATGCGGACCAGGACGACCCGTCCCCGTTCATCCTCGGCGCGTACAACTTGGCGGCCCCCGCGGTACCGACGTGGCAGACCCCGCTCGTCCGCCTGCACCTTGGGTGGGGCGACAAGCAGTATGCCAACGAGTTCTTCGGTGGCCTGCAGCTCAAGTTCCAGCCGAATCTCGGCTGCGCGATCACCAACTACAACTCGATGCCCGGCTACATGGTCACACTGAATGCAACCGAGAACATCGAGCTCACCGGTGGCATCCTCGACGGCGACACCTTCTGGCGTGCCGGCGGCTTCTGGACCTGGTAGCCAAGAGGTACCCGACGTCAAGGCGCAACCGTTGACGTAAGTCAACAGACGAACACAAGGCGCGACCCCGCACATCGGGGCCGCGCCTTTTTTCTGCCAATCGGAGATGAACGGCGGATGTAGCGCCGTCGGCTACAGAGCCGCGAGGACGCTCTTGAGATGCCTCAGATCCGCTCGCGTCTGCTCAATGACCTCGTCCGTGGTCATGTCCTTGAAGGTGAAGCCACCCTTGTACTCACTATGGAAGCTGCAGGGCCCGTCGAAGCCGATCTGCTTCAGATAGCCGAATGCCTCCGGGAACGGCGTGAGCCCCTCGCCCACCGGCACCAGCTTGCCCTGCCAGCGCACAGCGCCGTCGTCCGTCTTCTCCTGGAAGTACCCGGCATTCTTCACGCCGATCATGTTGATCCGGTCCCCGAGCAGGTCCAGCGCCTGCTTCCACCCTGCACGTCCCCCTTCCAGGCCAATGTGACACAGGTCCGCGTAGGCCCCGATCACAGCGGGATCGTGGTCCTCGATGAGCATCCAAACGACCGCGGGCATAGCGCTCAGGAAATCGCCCGAGTGAGTGTGTATGTTCGCGCTGACCCCGTAGCGAGTGGCCAGCTTGCTGATTCCGACGAGGTATTGCCGCGCTTCATCGATCTTCGCGCGGAGCGTGCCGAACTCCTTGACTTGCCAGTATCCGAGCTTCAGCCGCGTGATGCCACACTCCGCCGCAGCCCGGAAAATGGGCTCGGTCGTGGGCTCATCGGCGGACGTGATGCCGGTGCTAATCATCGGGACTGTGAGCCCCTTGTCGGCAAGGGTGCTGACGGCCGGCTCGAGGTCCGTGGCGACGTTCTCTGGCAGAACGTGTCCGCCTTCGCGGACCGTGAGATCGACGCCGTCGAAGCCCAAGTCCTTCATGATGTCCCCGGCTTCGGCGACCGAGAACTCTTGCAGCATCTTCGAGAACATGACCAGTTCCATGGGTGCCTCCGGTGGTGAAGCGTGCGGTATTCGGCAGCGGGACTACAGCCCGTAGGATGTACCCGGCGCGGGCCGGAAGTCAAGGGGTGCGGTGCGGGAACGGGGAAAGCGGCGTGGCGGCCACACTAAGTGCCGGCCTCAGCCGCCCTTCACGTGCCACTCAAAGGCGATTTCAGGATCGTCCCACGGGCGGCGAAGCTCGTCGGGCTGGTCGTAGTTGTAGTGCTCGGTCGGGACGTTGAGCACGACCGAGAGCTCCGTACCAAGGCATACCCAGCCGTGCCAGACCCCCGGCGGGATTTGTACGGCCGTCCGGTTCAGTTCGCCGATCACGAAGGCGTTGGTTTCGCCGTACGTGGGCGAGTCCTCGCGCCCATCCCACAGACCGACCTTCACGGTCCCGCTCACGCAGCAGAATGTATCGGTCTGGACCTCGTGGGCGTGCCAAGCCTTGACGATCCCCGGGTAGGTCGCGGAGACGTAGCACTGCCCGAACCCCATGAACAGGTCGTCGTCGTCGCGGAGGATCTCCATGAGGTAACCGCGATCGTCCGGGATGAGGCGCAGGCTCTTCGTGCGGACACCCTCAATCATGGGGTCGCTCTCCTGGGAAGGCGGTTAACACGGACGCACGGCGCGAGTGCTAGATGCCGGGCATCAGAACACTGATTGCGTGGGCCTTGAACTGCGCGCTTGCGAAGTCTTGGATCTCCTGAGGCGTGATCGCGGCTACACGAGCCGCAAACCCGTCGTCGGGCGCAAAAGAGTCAGTGATTAGGAAGCGCCGGTTCAGTCCCGTCGCCGCTACGGCGGACAGTCCCATGGGGCGGACGTGGAGATTGATGGCCCGGGTCTTTGCACGCTTGAGCGCCTCGTCCGACAGCGGCTCCCGGGCGAACTCAAGCAGTTGCTGGAGTGCCGCCTGCCGAGCATCCTCGATGGAGACCGGCATGGTACGGATCACCACGGCCAGGTAGGGCGCGCGGGAGATCGGGATGGGTAGGACCCCCGCGGGATTAACCTTGCGGCCGCCGCGCCCATCACTCAGGGCCAGCGGGCCGGACAGGACTTCGTTCGATGCCAGAGCGCCGTTCGACCCGGAAAGCGCGGCGTGGATGACCTCGCCGATCACGAACCCTTCACTGCCCGGCGGCGGCAGGGGGACGCCGACGATGAGTATGGACGAGCGCAATTCCGGACTGAGGCCGATCTCGACTCGGGTCTCGCCGATCGGCTCCGGCGCCGCGGACCGGGGCCTGACATCACGGCGCGCGTACCCACCGAAGACGGTCTTCAGCGTATCGACGGCCTCCGTGGCCTTCACAGGACCGACGACGCAGATGGACGCGAGGTTGGGCACATAGTAGCTGCGGTAGAAAGACTTGACGTCGGCGAGCGTGATGCTCTGGCGCGTGCTCTCCGTCCCGAATATCGGGCTGGCGTAGGGGGACTCGCCGAGCAGAGCACGGTAGAAGAGCTGGAAGGCTTCCTCCAGGGGAGTCCCCGCCTGGCCGGCGTCTCCGTCGCTTTGGCGGCCCAGCAGCTCGCGGGCGTTGACGACGTCGTCCTGGGTCCAGTCGGCCTCGAAGATCGCGGGCCCGATGAACTTAGCGAGGGTGCTGAACTGGCTCGAGGTCACGGAGGCGATGAACTCGACGTGTTCCCGCTGGGTCTCCACACTGAAGCCCGCGCCCTGGGTGCCCTGCCGGCGCAGAGGCGCGAGGTCATCCCGCTCATTCATCACGCTGCGGATGCGGGAGAGCAGAACCTGCTGGGTGAGCGCGCGCAGGCCGGCCTTCTTCGCAGGCACGCGGTCCGGGCCGATGTCTAGCGCGATGTGGACGCCGCAGATGTCGCTAGTGGGGGCCTCCACCACCAGGATGGACAGGCCGTTGGGCAAAGTGACATGCTCGACAGTGGCAGCCATGCAGGGAAGGCCGAGTACGAGAGCGATCAACAGACTGAAGTATAGTCGGGTCACTGGGTCAGGTGCGCCTCCCAGACCGGGCCACCGGTCTTCTTGGGCCGGATGATGACGAGAGTGTATGCGTCGAGGCCTAGGTACCGTTTCGCAACGCGCTGAACGTCTTCCACGGTGACCGTGTCCAGCTCACTGAGGTAGTCGACGGCGAAGCGGTAGCTGTCGATGGCCTCGTAGAAGGCCATTGAGCCCACCTGGCTCTCGTAGGTCTCGTTGTCGAAGGCGTAGCCGGCATGGATCACGGCCTTCGCCGCCGCGAGTTCGTCCTCCGAGATCTTCTCATCCTGCAGTTTCTGCAGTTCCTTGAGCACCGTCTCGCGGGTGTCGAACTCCGCCGACGGCTTCGTCACACAGGTGATCTTGAATAGCCCCGGATCGCGCTTGGTGATGAACTCGACCTCGGGTAGGGCCTCAAACTGCTCCTTCTCGGCGAAGGCCTTGATGAGCCGGGCCTTCTGCCCCTCGTTGAGCAGGGCGTAGATCAGGTCGAGGGCGCAGACATCCGTCTTCCGGTCCATGCCCGCCGCCTGCCACCCGAATGCGAGCAGTGTGTTGCGAATGTTGGCCTTCGCAAGGCGCGTGCGCGTTTCCGTCTGGCGCGGCTCGCGCGGGACCGTCGGGAGGGTCAACTCGCGCCGCTCGTACTTGCCCATATTCGCTTCGGCGAGCCGGAACACGTCCTCTGCCTTCACGTCGCCGACGACGACAAGCGAGATGTTGTTGGGGACATAGAGCGCTTGGTGAAAGTCTGCCAGCGCCTTTGAGTTGTACTTCGAGACATTGTCCGGCATGACGAGGACCGGTCGGCCGTACGGGTGGCGACGGAAGGCGGTGCTCCACATGCTCTCATTGAGCTTGCGCTCCGGCCCCGCGGTAGTGGCCTCGACACGGCGGCGCAGGCCGGGGAGGGTTTTGGCCCAGGCTTCCTCAGTGAACTCGGGCTCGAAAACTGCCTTCGCGAGCCGGGGCAGTATCTCCGGGAGGAACTGCGCGCTGCAGACAACGGAAACCTGGGTGGCGTCTTGCGTGGTGTAGGAACCCACACTGGCGCCGAGATCGTCGATCATGGCGCCCAGGGGTTGCCCGCCCGGTGGAGCAATATCGAAGATGAAGTGGCGGACGAGATCGGAGAGCCCTTGCTGCTCCTCAGTCTCGTACATGGGGGAGGCCTTGATGCAGAACCCCACGGCAACGAGGTCCCAGTGCGGGGCGCTCTTGACCACCACGTGAAATCCGTTGTCGAGAGTCCTGTCGGCGATCTGGGCGGCGTCCAGGACCGGCGCGGCGCAGGCGGACGCAGCGCCTAGAAACACGGCGATGACCAGCAATCGGGGAGTATTAAGCAAGCTGATTTCGGGTCTCCTGTTGGTGTGTCACGCACTCACGAACGGGCGAGCAAACGCGGCACTCATCGGTGTGACACCCGAGGGTGCCGGTCGCCAACCGGGTGACCGATTCGACGTGCGGTACCGGGCCTGTCGGCGGGCGCGGCTGACGAGCGAAAGCCGAGTTGCTGCTTTAGACGTCGGATGAAAGAGAACAGTTCGCCGCGGCAGCGTCCTCGCGAAGCACGCGCTTGAGCACTTTCCCCATGGGTGATCGGGGCAGGTCCGCGAGGAACTCCACGAACCGCGGCACCTTGTAGTTGGCCAAATGTTCCTTGCAGTGGGCGATGACCGTCGGCGCGTCGAGGCCGGTATTCTCTCTGAGGCAGATGATGGCTTTGACGTCCTCGCCCCGAAGCCGGTTCGGAACGCCGATGACCACGGCCTCGGCCACCTCGTCGAGTGTGTTGATGACATCCTCGACTTCGCGCGAGTATACGTTCATCCCGCCGACGATGATCATGTCCTTCTTGCGGTCAACGATCCGCAAGAAACCGTCCGTATCGCGAGTGGCTACATCGCCCGTTAGCAGCCAGCCGTCGACGATCGTCTCCGCAGTGCGCTCCGGGTCATCCCAGTACCCTGCCATCACGTTGCGCCCGCGCACACACAGCTCTCCCGGAGTGTCAACGGGGACCTCGTTGAGGTCGTCATCGACGATGCTGACCTCGACCCCCGGCAGCGGCAGGCCGATCGTGCCGATCCTCCGAGTGCCGTCGATCGGGTTGACGCTAACCACGGGCGCGGCCTCGGTGGGACCGTATCCCTCAATCATGTTCACATTGTAGCGCTCCTCGAACCCGAGGAGCACGTGGTCCGGCAGGGCCGCGCCGCCCGAAACCGTGAGGCGAAGCGCGCCGAGATCGAAGACGCGGTCGGTTTTCATCTGGAGCATGACCGCGTACATCGACGGCACACCCGCGAAGACGCTGCAGCGCCGGTTCTCGAGAGTCTCAAGCACGGACAGCGGCGCGAACTTGGGAATCAGCACCGCGTGGGCGCCACAGACGATCGGCAGGATCATGCAGACGGTGGCCCCGAATGAGTGAAACAGCGGCAGGACGGAGGCGAACACATCTTCCTCATGCACGCCGATGGCCACGCGGCAGACGTCCGCGTCGAAAGCCAGGTTGTCGTGGGTCAACATCGCGCCCTTAGGCTGCCCCGTCGTGCCCGATGTGTAGATCAGCGCGGCCACATCGTCTGGCTGCGTATCATGGAAGGGCGGCGGTCCGGAAGGTGGGCGGAGCATCTGCTCGAAGCACACGCAGTCCTGCAGCGTGGTCTCACCACTGACAATAGAGCGCTTGATGCCGGGGGACATCTTGCGCAGGGCGTCGATCAGCGGGTCAAAAACGTTGAGCGCGATCAGCGTCTCGGCGCCACTGTTGGTGACGATGTAAGAGAGCTCCTCCGGGCCCTGCAGACAGTGCAGCGGCACCACCGTGGCGCCAAGCTGGAGGGTCGCGAAGTACGAGATGACGAACTGGGGGCAGTTGGGGAAGAGAATGGCCACTCGCTGCCCCGCACCCACACCCATTTCGGCGAGAGATGCAGCGAGGGCGGACACGGCTTGGGCCAGTTCACGGTAAGTGAAAGTCCGGTCTTCGAAGCTGATGGCAGGCTGGTCCGGGAGGCGCTGCGCGGACGCGTACAGACAAGTGGTCAAGGTCTTGGGAGCATGCTCGGGCATGGGGTAACCCCAACCCCCTATCCTGGATTTCAGAGAAGAGCGCTCGCGCAACTCTCGGGCACGGCTCGTAAGCGGCGCCGGCCAAGCTCTCCGCAAGGCGTCAGGCTTTCAGGATCGGTGCGCGCATCCCGGCTGAGCGTGCAGATCAGAGCAGTGGAGTGGGGGCGGGCCGCCCATCTCAAGACATAAGCAAACCGCACGGCGCATCTGAGCAGGTCACCCCGCGCCGAACGGTTATGTCGGCCGCTGCATCGATTGTGGCACCAGAATCACACCTCTTGCTCTGCCTGGCATGTGCTTCTGGAGGCTCCCGGAACTCCCCTGCAGGGGGCCGTGTAGGCGAGGACAGGATACACCGTTGAGGAGGGGGCGTCAAGAAAGGGGGCCGCCACGTATACCCGCGTGAAGATGGGAACGCCTGCAACACGACGCGCTCCAACGGCCGGATATCGTGCCCGTCAGGAAGCCGGGCTGGGCTCGCGTGGCTGGGCGGGCTCCGGAAGGGGTTCGATGCGGTAGCGATACTCGGGACGAAGACGCCCGATGGCCACCTGTTTCGGCCCATGAGAGTGCCGGATGAACCACTCGAACGTGTGACGCCCGTAGCGGGCGGAGCGCCAGCGTTTCAGCTTGGAGAAGTCATACGCCTGCCCGTCAGCCCCCATGATCCCTGCGTGCCAGCACGCGCCGTCGTATGGTTCATACCAGGGCGAATGGCGCACCCTCACGATGTCGCCGGGCTGGACGGCAACGCCTGGCTTCCAGTAGAAGCAGTGCCACAAGCGAGGATCGGTGCCGTACAGGTGGTCCTTGGCATCGCGGTTGAATCGCGCCTGCACGCCGAGGCCCTCGTCGATGGCGCATTGGACGAAATCGGAGCAGTCATTCCCCCACTCGTTTGGCTCAAGGCACAGCACGAAGCGCCCCATGGGCCGCGTCTTGTGGAACTCTACCGCGGCCGCGCCGATGGCCCAGTTCAGGGGCTTCTCGCCCGGGTGGCGTCGGTAGAACTCCCGCCGAGCCCAGTCTTCGTAGGGCATCCGGCGCACGGCTGCTGCCACACCCGCAACCGTGGGACGAGACATGAGAGACGAGCCGCCGAGGAAGTGAAACAGCAGGGCGGCAGTGAGCAGACCCGCCAGGATATAGACAGGATGTCGCGGATTCAGGCGTCTCATTGGTTCTCCAAACACGCGAATCGGCCCGGAAGTTCACGGGCAACCGACCCGCGTGGCGGCAGGAGGGACGCGCCCTTGCGCACAAAGCCG
>JALGSS010001124.1 GCA_029821745.1 Candidatus Zipacnadia bacterium | reverse complement strand
CCGCAGGCCCGACCCGAAGGATGCCCGGGTCAAACGCGTCTTCCTCACAGAGGCGGCCCGGCAGATTGAGCCCGAACTGTCGGCCCGGCTCCACGAATGGAGTGAGAAGCTGACCGAGGGGTTCACCAACGAGGAGCGCGACCTCATCGCCTCCTTCCTCTCCCGCATGGCCCAGAATGCCGAACAGGCGATGAATGATGACGACTGAGACACGGACACGAGGAGACGCCCACGTAGTGGAAACCAACGCCAAAGTAACCAAGCGAACCGAAGCACTCGGGAAGGCGCCCCTCGGCCCGCTCCTGGTCAGGCTGAGCATTCCCGGCGCAGTGGGGATGCTCGTGATGTCCTTGTACAATATCGTCGACACCTTCTGGGTGTCCGGTCTGCCTAACGGCCCCAAAGCGATCGCCGCACTGACCGTGACCTTCCCCCTACAGATGATCGCGGTCGCCCTCGGGGTCGGGACAGGAATCGGGACCGCGTCGCTGGTATCGCGGCGGTTCGGAGAGAACCGCGTGGACGAGGTGAACGATGTCGGCGGCCATGCGGTGGTGATGCCGCTGGTGGCCGGAGGGGCGCTGCTGGGGCTGTGCCTGCTAATCCCCAGCCCGATGGTCCAGGTGTTCGGGGCGAAGCCGGACACCCTACACATTGCCCTCACCTACCTCGTCGTCATCGGCTTCGGCTTCCCCTTCCAACTGTTTGCCATGACCGTAAACGGCCTATACCGCGGCGCCGGCAATGCCGTGATGCCGATGGTCTGCATGGCCGTGCCGGCCCTGGTCAACATCCTGCTCGACCCGTTCCTCATCTACGGATGGGGCCCATTCCCGCGCCTCGAGGTCCAGGGCGCGGCGCTTGCCACAACCATTGCTAAGGTCGTCGGGTTCGCGATATCCGCGACGTATCTCTGGAGCGGGCACAGCGGCTATCACATCCGTCTGCGCCACTTCCGACCGCGTCTGTCAATTCTGCGGGACATCGCGCAGGTCGGCGGCCCCGCCTGCGCCATGCATTTCGTGCAAAGCGCCGTCGTGTCCGTATTCAACCGGGTGCTCGGCGTGTACGGCTCCAACGCCATCGCCGCCTACGGGCTGACATTCCGTGTCCTGATGCTGGTCGTGCCGTGCCTCCGCGGCCTGAGCCAGGGCCTCATGCCCATCGTCGGGTACAACTTTGGCGCCGGGCAGTTCCGCCGAATGTGGCGAGCGATCCGCACGGCAGCCCTGTGGTCGGTGAGTATGTCTCTCGGGTTGGGGATTGTTCTGTGGGCGTTCACGCCTCAGGTGGTCGCCGTGTTCGCGCGCACCGTTGAGTTGCAGGACTTGACGGTCCTGAGCTTGCGGCTCGTGCTCTTGGGGCTCTGGCTCGCCGCCCCGCAGATGATCGCTGTCACAGCGCTTCAGGGGATGGGATTCGGGCATCAAGCCATGGCGCTCGCGCTGACGCGGCAGCTCTTCTTCCTGATCCCTGGGCTCTTGATCCTGTCCTCGCTGTTTGGCGTGGCGGGGGCTTTCGCCTCGCAACCCGTTGCCGACGTGCTCTCGCTACTGGTGACCGGCGCCTACTTCCGAACTGTCTATCGCCGCTACCGCGCCTCCTTGGCCGACCCCGTCGATTCCGCGCAGCAGCCGGAGTCTATCGCCGCTACCGCGCCTCCTTGGCCGACCCCGTCGATTCCGCGCAGCAGCCGGAGCCCGAAACCGCGGATGTAGCCGACAATACGTAGGTGGCTTTGGAGAGGTCACTCGGACGGCAGCGGGGACAGGTACGACGCGGGCATCATCATGTCTTTGCCGTTGTAGCCGCAGGTCTTCAGCCTGCGGCCGTTGTCGTACGCCGTGCGGAGTCGCCGGACTACGAGACGCAACCGCATCGCGTCCAAGTATTCGGCCGGGATCATTGTCCTGATGCACACTGCCGGCAGGGCTGGCAGTGCCACCCTTTCATATGACTTCGCGAACCGGGGCCGGGGGGTAGGTGACGTTTGCAGCGACACACTGCCAGCAGGGCTGGCAGTGCCACCCGGTCATGTGACTCGGCGAACCTGCTATCGACGTGTGGCACTGGTTACCACGAAGTGGAACCAGTGTGTATGAATGCCCTGCCCAGCACACCGCCGATGAGGCTGGCAGTGCCACCCTTTCATATGACTTCGCGAACCGGGGCCGGGGGGTAGGTGACGTT
This sequence comes from Candidatus Zipacnadia bacterium, assembly GCA_029821745.1. Lineage (GTDB taxonomy): Bacteria > Armatimonadota > Zipacnadia > Zipacnadales > JABUFB01 > JALGSS01. The sequence goes on along the minus strand of JALGSS010001124.1, from coordinate 114 downwards.
TGCAGCGACACACTGGCACTGGGAGTGCCAGTGCCACCCTTCCACGTGACCCCCGAGCCACGCACGCGCCGTTCCCCCCATTCCTCGCAGGAAGGGGGCCGTGGGGTAGGTGAC
>JALGSS010000185.1 GCA_029821745.1 Candidatus Zipacnadia bacterium | reverse complement strand
AAGACGAACGTTGAGTTCGCCAGCGTAGCCGACCGCGGGAACCTGGTTATGCGGGTGTGGGAGCGCGGCGCGGGAGTGACTCTCGCCTGTGGCACCGGGGCGTCAGCCACCGGCGTGGCGGCGGCGCTCAATGACTTGGCCGACCGGGAATTACGGGTGTCTCTGTTGGGCGGCGATCTGTTCATTGAGTGGGCCGAGAACAACCACGTGTTCCTCACCGGCCCGGCGTCGGAGGCCTTCAGCGGAGAAGTCCACCCGAGTCTGCTCAAGCAGGCTCTAGAGTCGTAGTCTCTCACGAGCGCGGCGTGCAGCAGGCGTTGCGCCGGACCATTGAACCGGCCAAGGGGCCAAAGCTCCTACGTTGGCGAGGGCGAGCGACAGTCCGTTGGCGTTCTCCAGGAGGTGTCACCTGCACGGGTGCAAGCCGCACTCGTGTACTAAGTGACGCCCGTGCTCGTATCGGGCCTCTCTGACGTGCCTCGAGGTTCCGCGTTCCTGTCCTGAAACGCGAAGAGCGAACACCCACTGGGAGGTCTGCCGTGGAACTGGCACAGCGCCTGCAGCGAATCCCGCCGTACCCATTCCGTGAGATCGCCGCGCTCAAGTCGAAGATGATCGCGGAGGGCAAGGAGCCGATCGATTTCGGGATCGGCGACCCGGACATGCCAACACCCGGGTTCGTCATTGATGCGCTCTACGAGGCGGCCAATGACCCGGAGACGCACCCGTATGACGAGAGTGGCTTCGGGATTCCCGAGTATAAGGAAGCCGTCGCGAGCTTCGCGAAGCGGCGGTTCGGGGTCGATGTGGACCCAGACGGCGAGATTCAGAGCTGCATCGGGTCCAAAGAAGCGCTTGTTCACATTATCTGGGCTTACATTGATCCCAGCGACGTCGTCCTGGTCCCCGACCCGGCGTACTCGGTGTACAAGGTCCAAACTACGTGGTGCGGCGGCGCGCCCTTCCCAATGCCACTGACAATGGACAACGGGTTCCTGCCGGACCTGGACGCGATCCCGCGATCCGTTGCCAAGGCCGCCAAGCTCATGTTCCTGAATTACCCGAACAACCCAACCGGCGCGGTGGCGCCGCTGGAGTACTATGAGAAGGCAGTGGCCTTCGCGAAGGAGTACGAACTGCTGATCGTCAACGACTGTGCGTACTCTGAAGTGGCCTACGACGGGTACACGCCATGCAGCATCCTCCAGGTGGACGGCGCGAAGGACGTAGCGATCGAGATGCACTCGCTGTCGAAGACCTTCAACATGACGGGCTGGCGCGTCGGCTGGGCGATGGGTGGCGCGGAGTACGTGGAGGCGCTGTCGAAGTGCAAGAGCAACGTGGACAGCGGGACCTTCATGGCGATCCAGCGGGCCGCGATCGGCGCCCTGAACCGATTTGAGGAATGGGTCCCAGAGATGCAGGGCGAGTATCAGGCGCGGCGTGACGCGCTGATCGACGGCCTCAACAGCCTGGGCTGGGAACTTGAGAAACCGAAGGCGGCGTTTTATGTGTGGCTGCCCGTGCCGCCCGGGTACACGTCGGAGAGCTTCGCTACAGCCCTGCTGCGGGATTGCATGGTGTTGGCGATTCCGGGGGCCGTATACGGCGAATTCGGCGAGGGCTTTGTGCGGATGTCGCTGACGCTGAAGGGCGACGACAAGGTCGGCCAGATCCAGCAAGCCATAGCAAACATGAAGGCAAATCTTGACCTGAGCTGGTGAGTCTGAGGACGCCTTGCGGAGGCGCGCGCGCCGCCCGTACGGGCGGCGCGCCTCCGATTCGCCATCCCGCCTGTCTCGGGGCGGATGGCTCAGACGACTTTCACATGATCGACATCCATTGTCACATTCTGCCGGGCATCGACGACGGATCCCCTGACTTGCAGACAACCATCAAGATGGCGCGGGCGGCCGAAGCAGACGGCATTGAGGCCATCATCGCCACGCCTCACGCTAACCTCACGCGTGGCCGGCCGACCCCGGATGCCATCCGCGATCTCACGGCTCAGGTGAACGAGGCGCTATCCCGCGAGGGCATCAACGTGACCGTCTTCCCGGGCGCCGAAATAGCTTTGTCCGACGACCTCCAACAGCAGATTGAGGCCGGAAGTGTGCTGACGCTGGCCGACCGGGGCACTCACGTGCTCATCGAACTACCCTTCACCGGCTTCCCTACCTTCGTCCCCAGCCTGTTCTTCAACATCCAGCTCCTCGGGTTCACGCCGATTATCGCTCACCCTGAGCGCTCCGCCGCGGCGCGTATAGACCTGGAGCTTGTCATCGGACTTGCCCACCGAGGCGCTCAGTTGCAGATCAACGCCGAGAGCATCGCCGGGCGAGAAGGGCGGGCCATCCGCAAGATCACGCAGACGCTAATGCGCAAGGATCTGGTGCATTACATCGCATCGGACGGCCACGGAGCACGGCACCGACCGCCACGCATGGGCTATGCGCGGAAGTCCCTGCGACGGCTAGGCGGAGACCATAAGTTCGCGGAGCTGACGTTCCACAACCCCTACGCCCTGCTTCGCCCGACAGAGCGAGGGCGGCTCACCGCCGACAAGAGCTCGGCCCAATCGCCGAGGCCATAGCCGGGGAGCGTCACCGAAGCAAGACGCGCGCGAGGCACCACGGCGCAACGTCGCGTACTCATATTCTGGGCCCGAATGACTCTCGAGCGCAGATGTGTGTGGAGCGTGGGCCTGCTTACCGAGGTCCACGTGGCGGAACGCGTCGGATGGGCGGCAGCGCCGGCCGAATTGCCGCATCGACCACGCGGCGGATGGCACGCATGTCCCGTTGGTGCCAGGTCTCCTGCTCAGGCGTCTCCATGATGAACGGCATCTCCCGAAGACGCGGCTCGTTCAGGATTGTCCGGAACCCCGCTGTGCCGATCTCTCCCTTCCCAATGTGCCCATGGCGGTCCGCCCGCGACCCGAGCGCGGTCTTCGAATCGTTGGCATGGATCAACTGCAGCCGCCTGAGTCCGAAAGTGTTCTCGCACGTGTCCAGGAAAGCAGCCAGGCCCCCGGGGGCGTGGATGGCGTACCCTTGAGCGAAAGCGTGGGCGGTGTCGATGCAAACGCCCAAACGCTGGGGGTGGGTTGAGAGATCGATGATGTCGCCAATCTGCTCGGGGGTGCTGCCGACGAGATTGCCTTGTCCGGCGCAGTTCTCCAGGAGCACTTTCACTGGGGAATCACAGCGATCCAGCGCCTCATCGAGTGCCTTCGCGACGCGCTTGATTCCGATCTGCAGTTGCCCGCGCCTTCCTACGCTGCCGAGGTGAAGGACGACTCCTTCCGCGCCAATCTGGCCGGCGCGCGCGAGCTCCTCGGCGAGGTGATCGCGGCTCTTGCGCCAGAGCCCGGAATCACCCGTGGCAAGGTTGAGCAGGTAGATGGCGTGCACGAAGAGGGGCTGGATGTCGAGGACCGCAAGGGTCTCGGCGAACCAGCGTGCATCGTCAGAGTCTAGCGGCGCCCGGGCCCATTGCACCGGGGCCGACGTGAACACCTGCAGGGCAGTGCAGCGGCGCTGAATGGCGCGCTCCAAGGTCTTCTGCCAGCCCCCCGAGATTGATACGTGGAATCCGAAACGCATGAGCTTCTCCTGAGCTTCCCGGGGCCAGAATCAGGGCCCAGAATAGTATAGCTGCTTCGAGGACAACGTGGTACCATGATCGTCGCCGCGCTTGAGCGGCGAACGGTGTCAGACCGACCGGACATCAAAACCCGCGGAGCCCGATAACAAGTGGCCATGGGCTCGCGGATGGGAGAGTTGAGCAATGCGAATCGCATACCTCGATGTGCTCGCCGGGATCAGTGGAGACATGACATTAGGGGCGCTGGTGGATGCGGGAGTGTCTCTCGACGCAATCCGGGAAGAGCTCGAGAAGATCCCCATGCACGGCTGGCAGATCGAGGCCGTCCCGTGCTCGAAGTCGGGGATCGCCGGGACGCAGGTGAAGGTGTCGCTGCACGAACATCACCACCAACACGAGGGCCACGAGGGCCATGACCACCACCACCATCATCACGGGCGGTCGTGCAAGGAACTGGTGGATCTGATCGAGGGCTCGTCGTTGGACCCCGAGGTAGTCGAGCAATCGACCGCAATTCTGTGGCGTGTGGCGGACGCGGAGGCCAAGATCCACAGCACTACGCGGGACGCTGTCCACTTCCACGAGCTCGGGGGACTGGACTCCATCGTCGATATCGTGGGAGCAGTCGTGGGGTTCCGCTTGCTGGGAGTCGACGAGATCGTGTGCTCCCCCTTGCCGATTTCACACGGATTCGTCGATTGCGCGCACGGGCGTCTTCCCGTGCCGGCTCCGGCGACGACCGAGTTGATGAAGGGTTTCCCGACGTTCCCGGTGGATGTCGACGGCGAGACCGTGACGCCGACCGGTGCGGCGCTGGCAACCAGTCTCGCGAACCGTTTCGGCGAGGCGCCGGCGATGACAATTGAGGCGATCGGCTACGGTTGCGGGCAGAAGGACTGGCCCGGAATGCCCAACGTGCTGCGGCTGTTGGTCGGGGAACGTTCGGGGGCCATGCCGGGAATCGAGGGCGGAGAGGGGACATGGGGGGCGCTCATCGGGGACCGCATCAACGTGATCGAGGCCAATCTGGATGACATGAGCCCCGAGCTCTTCCCGCGGGTCGTCGAACGCGCCTTTGAGGCGGGGGCCGCGGATGTGTGGATGACGCCGATCTACATGAAGAAGGGCCGGCCGGGAACGCAACTGAGCGTCGCCGCTTCCCCTGAAGTAACCGAGGCGGTTGCCGCAGTGGTCCTCGAGGAGTCGACCAGCTTCGGGGTCCGGATCAGCAACTGGGAGCGCCGCTGCCTGCCAAGGGAGAAGGTAGAGGTCGAGACGCCGTACGGTCCGATCGGCATCAAGATCGGGAAGATCGGTGATCGGCAGGTGACCTGTTCGGCGGAATATGAAGACTGCGCCAGGGCAGCCCGCGAGCACGGCGTCCCGCTGAAAGAGGTCTACGCCGCCGCAATGGATGCAGCAAGGAAGAAGTAGCGCGCAGAATCGTGAGTAGCCAATCAAGAGGGTGCTGCAAATGTCACAGCCGAGTCAGCAGATGATCAGAGAGATCCATGAACAGCCCACGGCCATCGCCGAGACGCTGGACGCGGAGTCGGGCAACATCAGGGAACTGACGGCACTCCTGAAGAGGGAAGGTACCGAGTACGCGCTGATCGCCGCGCGGGGGACGTCGGACAACGCGGCGTTGTATGGTTTCTACATGTTCGGAGCGATCGCGAGCAAGCAGGCCGCAACCGCGGCACCGTCGCTATTGACCTGCTACGACTCCCACGTAGATCTGAAGAAGACGCTGGTGATGGGCGTCTCGCAGTCGGGCGAAGCGACCGATGTGATCGAGGTGCTGCACGCAGGGCGCGCGCGGGGCGCAATCACGTGCGCCCTGACGAACACCGACGATTCTCCTATCTGCGAAGCTGCCGACCACGTGGTTCTGACCCACGCCCGCGAAGAGAAGAGCGTGGCCGCGACGAAAACCTACACCACGGCGCTGGCGGTGATGCACCAGTTGGCGACGCTCTGGGGCGGGCGCGAAGATCTGGCCGACGACATCAACCGCGTGCCCGAGTGGATAGAGGAGACTTTCACGACTAACGAACCCATCATCGCTGACCGCGCGGAACGGTACCGGTTCATGGAGACGTGTCACTGGCTGGCGCGAGGCATGAACTACTGCACGGCGAAGGAATCGGCGCTGAAGATGGCCGAATGCTGCTATGTGGTTCCGTCGCCGTTCAGTACGGCCGACTTTATGCACGGGCCGATCGCCTCCACGGACTGGGGGTTCCCCTGTTTCGTTGTTGCGCCGGAAGGGCCGACCTTCGCGTCCGTGGCAGAGACGACAGAGGCCCTGACCGAACGGAACGCTGAGCTGGCAATCATGTCGAACAATGCTGAGATGCTCAAGCGGGCGAACGTGGCGCTTCCGCTTCCCAATATGCCTGAGGAATGCACGCCGATGGTGGCTGCGGTGCTGGGTCAGCTTCTGGCGTACTACATCGCTTTGGAGAAGGGCCTCGACCCTGACCATCCGCGCGGGTTGCACAAGGTGACCTTGACGTTCTGAGCCCAGTCGCTTCGGCCGCGACTGCGAAATGACAACGGGAGCGGCGATTCGCCGCTCCCGTTTCTCGTTTGCATGGGGCTGTGCTCCGGCGTCAGACCGGCTCTCCGAGTCCTTCGAAGGCCGCCAGGATCGTCGCGTACTCTTCGTCGGACAACTGGATGTCCGCAGCGGCGGCGTTCTCAGCCACCTGTGCGGCATTGCGGGCTCCGACGAGAGCGCTCGTGATCCCGGGGACCATGATGGTCCAGGCGATGGCGATCTGCCCAAGAGTCGCCCCGTGGGCATCGGCGATCGGCTGGATATCTCTGCTGAGGACTTCGAGAGCGCGCTTCAGATTCTCGCGCTGGAACCACGGCTGGTTGGTGCGCAAGTCATCTTCGGCAAACGTGCGATCAAGGGTAACCTTGCCCGTGAGGACCCCCTGCTCCAGGGAGCTGTAGACGATGCTGCCGATGCCCTGCTCGTGAGTGTGCGCGATGACCCCATCGAGGTTCTGACGGTCGAGCAGGCTGAACTTCGGCTGGCTGCTGTGGATCGGGCCAAAGGTGCGGCATTCCTCGATCGCCTCAGGTGTGAAGTTGCTCACGCCGATGGCGCGGATCTTGCCCGCATCACGAAGCTCCAGCAGCGCCTCCATGGTCTCCTCGAGAGGCGTCGTCTTGTCCATCCAGTGGCACTGGTACAGGTCGATGACGTCGACACCCATGCGCTGGAGGCTTAGGTCGCACTCGTGCAGGATGCTGTCTTTCTTCAAGCACCGGTGGACGGGGTGGTTGCCTGTGGAATCGTCCTCGTCGAAGAAGTACTCGCCGTCGTTGCGATCCCACACGAGCCCGCATTTGGTGGCGATGACGACCTCGTCGCGGCGGCCCTTGATGGCTTTGCCCACGACTTCCTCGCTGTGCCCCAGCCCGTATGCCGGAGCGGTGTCGATGCAGTTGATCCCCAGATCGATGGACCTGTTGATGGCCTCGATGGCGAGGTCGTCATCGGTGCCGCCCCAGAACCAGCCGCCAATCGCCCAGGCCCCGAAGATGATCGCCGGGACCTCAACGTCACTTTCGCCCAACTGTCGGTAGATCATTCATGTCCTCCTGCGCTTCCCACTGAATGGTGTTGCGTGTCACTGTTGGCCAGACGCCACATTGGCGCCGGCGGCCTCGTCGAGCAGCCAGATCAGCTTGCCTGACCGTGGTCTTACACGCGCCGCCGGGGGCAATGGCGCTGGATCGGCATCGCCTGCCAGTGCGCGCGTCACGCTTTCGGACTTCTCAGCGCCGGCGACAAGAAAAACGACATGCCTGGCCGCGCTGAGACATGGAAGCGTAAGGGTCAGCCGCCAGCTTCCCAGCGACGGCACGTAGTTCGCCACCACCAGGCGAGCGGACTCCGCCAATGCCGGCGTACCAGGGAAGAGCGAGGCCGTGTGACCGTCCGCTCCCATCCCGAGCAGGATCAGATCGAGAGCGCCGTCCGGCCCCAACTCGTGTTTCAGCTCGTTCTCGTAATCCATCGCCGCCGCCGCCGGGTCGTCCTCCCCCCGCATCCGATGGACCTTCTCGCCACAGAGCGGCACTCTCGACAACAGGAAGTCTCGCGCCATGCCGAAGTTGCTGTCCGCATGATCTGGCGGCACGCAACGCTCATCGGCCCAGAACACGTGGGCCTCGGAGGCCACTCGCGCGAACTCACCCGCGGCCGCTTCGGCCAGAGCCGCCAAGTCTGCGTACTTCCTCACCTCAGCCCGCATTGTGGGACCTCGCGGTCGACGACACGAGAGAAGGCAGGATGGACGGCAGTATCAACAGCCACGGGCCAGGGCACGGCGTGCATCAAAGTGGGCACTGAGACTTGTCGCCCACAGGTACCTGCCACGTGTCCCCCACCTCGGACAGCAATCGGTCGGCCTCCGCGGGACCCCAGGAACCTGCCGGGTATTCCAGCGGTGGTGAGACACCCTCCTCCCAGGCCTCGAGGATGGGCGTCACGACCTCCCACGATTGCTCAACGCCATCGGCGCGAGCGAATAACGTGTTGTTTCCAAGGAGCGCGTCAAGAATGAGTCTCTCGTACGCTTCCGGAGGCTCGTTGGCGAAGGCCCCCGCGAAGAAGAAGTCCATGGGCACGCGCTGAATGCTCAGACCCGGGCCCGGCTCCTTCGCCGAGAAGCAA
>JALGSS010000184.1 GCA_029821745.1 Candidatus Zipacnadia bacterium | reverse complement strand
CGAGGAGGAACGTATGAAGCATCAAGCGTGGAGATTCCTGGCGTGGTGGTGTCTTGCGCTGCTGTGCACCTGCGTGGCGGCCGCTCCCGACATCGTGATCGCCGATTTCGAGGGCACCGACTACGGTGCGTGGAAGGCCGAAGGAGAGGCCTTCGGGTCCCGACCGGCCGCGGGCACGCTGTCGGGGCAGATGACCGTGTCCGGGTTCCTGGGCAAGGGCCTGGTGAACAGTTTCTTCAACGGGGACGGCACCGTCGGGACGCTGACGAGTCCCGCTTTCACCGTCGAACGCCCGTTCATCAACTTCCTCGTGGGCGGCGGCAAGTACCCGGGGGAGACCTGCATCAACCTGTTGCTGGATGGGCAACAGGTCCGCACCGCAACAGGCCCCAATGACAAGCCGGGAGGCAGCGAGAGACTGCGCTGGCACTCGTGGGATGTGGCCGACTTTGCGGGCAAGCCGGCAGTGATCCAGATCGTCGACCGGCGCACCGCAGGCTGGGGGCACATCAATGTGGACCACATCTTCCAGAGTGAGGAGCGCTACCAGGAGGCCACGAGGACCGTTGTGCGCGCCCTGGAGAAGACGTACCTGAACTTCCCGGTGGCAACGGCCGACACGGTGCGTCGACTCACCGTCGAGATCGACGGCGAGGCACCCCGAGAGTTCGACATCCACCTTGCGATGGGCGAGCCGGACTTCTGGGTGTTCATGGATGTCGACGCTTTCCGTGGGAAGACGGCCGGGATCAGCGCGGAGCTTCTGGAGAAGGACGCCGGGGTTCTCCAACGCGTCTGCAACGAGGATGCCATCAAAGGCGCTGAGAACCTGTACCGCGAGACCTACCGGCCCCAATTCCACTTCACCACCCGGCGCGGCTGGAACAATGACCCCAATGGGCTGGTGCACTACGACGGCGAGTACCACCTGTTCTATCAGCACAATCCATACGGTCGAAACTGGGGGAACATGCACTGGGGCCATGCGATGAGCGAGGATCTGGTGCACTGGCAGGAGCTTCCGGTGGCCCTGTTCCCGGATGAGTTGGGCACGTGCTTCTCGGGGTCGGCGGTGGTGGACTGGAACAACACGGCGGGGCTGCAGACAGGGGACGAGAAGACGCTCGTCTGCATCTACACGGCAGCGGGGGCGAGCGCCACGCAGTGCCTCGCGTACAGCAATGACCGGGGGAGGACGTGGGAGAAGTACGAGGGGAACCCGGTTCTCGACCACATCATCGGAGGCAACCGCGACCCGAAGGTGATCTGGTACGAGCCGGAACGCAAGTGGATCATGGCCCTGTTCATGGACAAGAACGATTTCGCGCTGTTCTCATCGCCCGACCTCAAGCAATGGGAGCGCCTGTGCGACGTCACGATCCCGGGCTCGAGCGAGTGCCCCGAGTTCTTCGAGATCGCCCTGGACGGCAATGAGGAGGACACCCGGTGGGTGTTCTACGGGGGCAATGCGCTGTACCTGGCCGGCCGGTTCGACGGGAAGACATTCACGCCGGAGTCCGGCCCGCACCGGCTCAACTACGGCAACTGCTTCTATGCTTCCCAGACCTTCACCGACATCCCGGCTGAGGACGGTCGCCGGATCATGATCGGTTGGGGGACGATGCAGATGCCGGGGATGCCCTTCAACCAGATGATGGACTTCCCCGTGCAGTTGACCTTGCGTAGAACCACCGACGGGCCACGCTTGTTCGCGCAGCCCGTCGACGAGATTGAGGCTATTCGTGGCCGGCGCCATGCCTGGGCCGGCCTGCAGCTTCCGGAGGATGGGAACCCCCTCGCGGGAATCTCAGGGGATCTGTTCGAGATCCACGCCGAGATTGAGCTGCGGGACGCGGCACAGGTTGGCTTCAACGTTCGCGGAATCCCGGTCACCTACGACACGGGCCGCAAGCAGCTCTCGTGTCTCGGGTCCTCGGCGCCCCTGGAATTGCAGGATGGCACGGTCCGCTTGCGCATCCTGGTCGACCGCACGTCCATCGAGATCTTCGCCAATGACGGGCAGGTATACATGCCCATGGGGATCATCCCGTCGGACAACTGCAGGTCACTCGACGCGTTCAGCCGCGGCGGGAGCGCCCGTTTCGTCTCGTTGGAGATCTACGAGATGAACTCGGCCTGGTAGGCGTGCGCCGAGACGCGCTTGGTGTGGTGGCGGCCCATGCGCCGTATTCGAAGCCCGGCACAGTGTGGACGGCGATCGGGCAGCCAAGGGCGCGCTCAATGTCGCGCACCGTGGAGCGGTCTTCAGCCGTGACAAGCGTGAGAGCGTCGCCGCTCTGCTCGGCACGGCCTGTGCGGCCGATCCGATGGATGTAGGCGTCGGCGGAGTCCGGGATGTCGTAGTTGATGACGTGAGAGATAGCCGCGATATCGAGACCGCGAGCCGCGATGTCGGTGGCCACGAGCATTCGGAACTTGCCCGACCGGAAGCCGTCGAGGGTCTTCTGGCGCTGGCCCTGCGTCTTGTTGGAGTGTAGGGCCTCGGCGCGGTAGCCCGCGCGCCCGATCTGCCGGGCGACACGGTCGGCGCGGTGCTTGGTGCGCGTGAAGATCAGTACAGACCTGGTATTGGTCTCTTCAAGCAGTCGCAGCAGCAATGCCGTCTTCTTGTCCTGCGTGACCGGGCACAGTGTGTGCTGAACGGTCTCGGCGGGCTTCACGATCCCCACTTCGACGCGCTTGGGGCTGCGCAGGATCTCTGAGGAAAGGCGCCGCAGTTCGGGCGCGAACGTCGCCGAGAACAGCATCGTCTGACGGTCAGACGGCGTCTCGGCCACGATCTTCCTCACGTCGGGCAAGAAGCCCATGTCGAGCATTCGGTCCGCCTCGTCGAGGACCAGCGCCTCGACTCTGCGCAGGTCCGCATTTCCCCGGCCGATGTGGTCGAGTAGACGCCCCGGGCAGGCCACGATGATGTCCGTGCCCTTGCGCAGCGCACGTATCTGGGGCTCCATCCCAACGCCGCCGTAGACAGTCGCTGAGCGGATGCTCGTGAACTTCGCGAAGTCCCGGATGGCCGCGTGGATCTGCTCGGCCAACTCGCGGGTGGGGGTGATGATGAGAGCCCGGGTGCGCCCGCGCTTGGCGGGGTGGCTGAGCAGCGAGTTGAGAATCGGCAGCACGAAGGCCGCCGTCTTGCCCGTGCCTGTCTGGGCTGTGCCGATCAGATCGCGGCCCTCGAGCGCCAGGGGGATCGCAGTCTCCTGGATCGGGGTTGTTTCCGTGTAGCCGACCGCCTCAACGGCTCGTTCCAGGCGGCTGTTCAACTTGAAACTACTGAATTGCATGGTGCCTCTTTCTGTTCGCCAGCTATCGAGAGAGTTGTTCCCACGCGGCCCGGCGTAGCTGGTGCGAATGCGCACAACAGCTCACGCGACAGCGCGTGATGCATGCGCATGCCGGGGGTGGGTAGCACTCATCGAGTAGGGATGCAACAACTGTCCGATAGGCTTGGAGAAGACGGCGCATGGAGACACAATGCGGGGAAAGAACGTCCTGGCCAGTGCCATCTACGGCTTGAACAGCGTACTCATGGGTGCCGTGGGAACTGCACGTCTATGTTCCCTTTGGACTATCATACTCGGTAACAGCGATCTTGGCAACAGAATGTGGAAAATAGTGTGGACAGGAGGTGGCCCTGTCCCTGTCCGCCGCTACTCCTCGGCAAGCGAGGCGGCGAGCACCTCGATGGCCTCGGCCACCTGGGAGCGAACTGCGTACATGTCCGCCGATGTGGTGTCGGTCAGCGGCTTGAGGCCTGCGCGGTACACGATCACGCCCCATTCCTCGTCCACCGAGGACAGCGTGAACGCGGCCACGCCGTCGCGTACCTCCACCGTTCCCACGGAGACGCTTGTGGAGCCCTTCACGTTGGAGCCAGGGGAGGAGAACTGCTTGCCGTTCACCAGGAAGCGTGAGCGGGGCTTGCCGCGGTAGTTGCTGTCATCGTAGACGTTCAGCACAAGCTGGTACCTGCCGTCCGGCATGGCCGTGGCGATCTGGATCGGCAGATCGGACCTCTCGCCGCCTACATGGCTCAGCCAGCCCTCTTCCCGGCTGAATGACCACCCCGGCTTGGCCTCAAACTGCAGGTCGCGGATGCCATAGCTGCTGGAAGGGCTTGCCATGCGTCCGGCAAGGTCCCGCGCACGGTCGAGGGCCTCGCGTCCCTTCGCCGCGACGGTCAACTCGCGCTCTTGGGCCCGTCCCGTTAGGTCCTCCAGCATCCGCAGATAGTCGTAGTCTTCCGCGCCCTCCCGCATCAGCTCCCAGCGGACGGTCGTGACCACGTGGTCGAGGATCGGCGCCTCGGGGTTATAGGTCTTCAGGGGCGGATAGAAGAAGTACCCGTCCCCGTGGCGGTACCGGTACGTAACATTGGGGAGCAAGAAGCTCGGCCTGTCCCAGGGCGTCGCGTCCCGTCCCCAGTAGGTGGACAGGTAGTACAGGTACCCGTTTGCGTCCCGTTGCCAGGTTTCCCAGAACATCGCGCGGTTCTTCCGGCCGCTGTGGGAAATGAGGCAGTTCTGCTTCACATCGTAGAGCCAGTACTCGGCTCCCTTCCCGCGCTGATCGGCCGCCACGTCCTCGCGATACATCGCGCAGTAAGGGATCCACACGGAGATGAGTGACTTGCCGTCCTGTACCAGTTCGGCTAGCCGCGGTCGGTTCGCGGGGTCGTATGTGAGTGCGGTGCGGATGCGCGGGTCGGCCTCGCGGATGAGCAGGCAGATCCGCTTGAGAGTGTCGGTATCGCCCTCGCCCGGCTCGTCGGTCACATAGTAGATCGCACGCTCCAGCCAGCCCTTCTCAGCCAGGTGCGCGGCAATCTGTCGGAACACGGACACGACCAACTGGTCGTAGACCGGGTTGATGGCGCCATCTGGAAGCAGCCCTTCGACAACGGTGCCCTTTCGGTCGGTGATACGGAGGACCATGTGCTTCTTGCCGTCGCGCTCACGCCGGCCCCAGAGGTACGGGGCAAAGTTGAAGGCGCTGAAGGCCTGGCGCTGCTCGAAATAGCGCTCGCCCTCCCGGTCGAACACGGTGAAATCGACGGTTGCCTCGCCGGTGGGCTTTCCTTCAGCGTCGACGGCGAACTCCCAGTTGATCCGCCCGTCCGGCAGCGGGTTGAAGGCGATGGTTCCGGTCGCGTAGAGGAAGGGTGACAGGCGCGCGCGGATGTACTCGTCGAAGTAGAGGCGGATGACCGCCTCCTTGTCCTCCGGCGTCTTGCAGCCGTGGGCCTTGTAGATGTTGCCCGAGGCCATGCCGATCATGCTCTCCAGGATCGGCTTGCGCGGCAGCGAGAACCCGCGTACCCGAAGCTGCACAGCCAGCGCCGCCTCCGGCGCATTGTTCACGAGGAAGCGCACCCGTCCCGTGTAGATGCCTCGAGTCGCGTCCTCGGGAACCGAGATCGACAGCCAGAAGACGAGGTTCTTCCCCGGCTCGACGGAGAAACGGTCCCTCGCCGGATCGATGGGAGGCAGCGGGTCCGGTCGCAAGTCGGGGTTCTCCGAGGGTTCGTTGACATCATACGGCGCGTTGATGTCGACCCATTCCACCTTGCACGGCCGCATCTGGTCGACGGGCAACACCCCGCCTTGCTCAGTGCGCAGGTCACCCAACTCCAGCGCGATGCCTTCCAATGGCTCGTCTGAGCGCAACACAATCTGGAATGCCTCGGACTCGTTGCCCGCGCTCTCGAGGGCGATGCTCCCCGGATGCCACGAGTCCCCGGGCTCCTGGAGCGGAGTGATCTTGTGGATCGGAGCCACGCCGTAGACCTCCAGCGCCCCGAAAGCAGGCACCAGACACGCGCAGGTGAGAATGAGCGACAGGGGCGACAGGATCCGGTTGGTGCGCATGGCTGAGTTCGGCCTCCCTGGCTGTCTGTTGCGCAACGCACGTAGTGTTCGCGCGTGTGGCCTATTGCTTCGGGCTTGGCTTGAAGACCAGATTGTCCGTGTAGAAGACTGCCCGTTCATCGCCGACGGTCATGAAGACCACGCAGTTGAGGAACTCGAAGCAGGATCACCTTACAGACGTCCCTGCTGCTTCCACTCCTTGATGACATCGCCGGGGTCTTGCGGAAATCCGGTGACGCCTCGTGAGCGGTCGAACTGGTGGATCCGGTTCCGGGGACGTTCTGTGTACGGGAGAGCTCGGAGACCCCCGCCCTCTGTCGCACGGCTCACATTGGTCCGCGCGGTCGCCTGTCGGGCCACGTCACGCAGACGCCGGACCATCTCGGGGTGCTCAGCGGACAGTTGCTTGAGCTCATCCGGGTCCTCGCGCACGTTGAAGAGCTGCTCCCGCCCGGCGTTGGCCATGTAGATGTATTTCCACTGGTCGTCTCTCACCATGATCTTGAAGAACGGTGATCCCGGAGGCCCGTAGTACCCCACGATGTGCTCCCGGGGAGGTGCGTCACCGTTGACTGTGCCCAGGACATCGATGCCCTCGCGCAGCTCCGGGCTGCCTGCTGCCGTCGTGGCGATGCCGAACAGGTCGGTGAGGCACACGAGGTCCTCTCGGCGTTCACCCGCCGACAGTTGGTTGGGCCAACTCACCAGCAATGGGACATGGCAGGCCGCCTCGAAGAAGCTCTCCTTCTGCCACGCGTGGTGGTCGCCCATGTGGTCGCCGTGGTCGGAGAAGAAGCAGATGACTGTGTTGTCCGCATCCGGCCTGGCCTCGACCGCGTCGAGGATGCGCCCCAGGCAGTCGTCGATGTAGGTGATCTCGCCGTAGTACCGGGCCTTAAGCACCCGCGCGTGGGACGCGTTGATGTCCTCCGCCCAGATGATGTGGTTCATCCACGGAATCTGTTCGTCCATGTGGTCGATCTCGAGCTCCCCGCGCACCGGGTCCGGCATTCGGTCCGGGTCGTAGATGCGGTTGAAGGGGAGCGGAGGTGCGAGGGGCGGATGCGGGCCTATGAAGGACACGAGCCCGAAGTATGGGCGCTCGTCGCGTACGTTGATCTGCTCCACGGCCCGGTCGGCGGCCCAGCGCTCGACCGTGCATTCAGCCGGGGTGGGGCTCATCTGCGGCATGTAGTACATTTCGGTCCGCTCGCCCATCAGGCCCTCGATCCAGTTGAACTCGGGGTGCTCGCGCTCGATGAACCCCGCGAAACCGTCCTGGCTGCGCTGCTCGGGCGACCCGTAGAGTTCTTCGCTGTGCGTGTGGAACTCGTACCCGAGCTCTTCGTTCCACGGGATCGTGTGGAACTTGCCCACGCCAAACGTGCGGTATCCCAGGCCCGCCATGGTGCGCGCCAAGTACGGGCCGCACCTGTCCTCCATGTCCTCAGGCTGCCCATCCACGAGGTTGGGGCGTCCGTTCTGGTATATCCCTGTCGTGGGTGGCTCGCAGCCTGTCCGAATCGTGTACCGCGCGGGGATGCACACCGGACAGGTTGAGTAGGTATTCGTGAAGCTCAGCCCGCGCCGCACCAGACGGTCCAGGTTAGGCGTGTAGATATTCGAGTTCCCCAGCGCGGCGATCGTGTCGGCCCGCAACTGGTCGCACATGACGTACAGCACACTGGGCTTCCTTGCTTGATCCCCATCTGCAGCCATGACACTGCCTCCTGATGCGAGTAGTCCTGCAACTCCCACGGCGCTCTTCATGAACTCGCGCCGGGTCACCGTACCGGCCCGTCGGTCTATTGCGGGGTCACGCATTGCACCGGGCCCTCGCCGTCATCTGATTTTCTCGTGAATGCAGGTCCGGAGTGTCGCCGTCACGCACGCAACACTCAGTGCAGTCAGATTGTTCGGGGAGGCTGTTTAGTCCTCCCGGTTTCGCTCCCCGAACGATTGAGGAGGACGACTGCACTGGACGGAGAATTCAGTACTGTCGCGGG
>JALGSS010001123.1 GCA_029821745.1 Candidatus Zipacnadia bacterium | reverse complement strand
ATCCCGCTTCTCCTGTACAATCAGCGCTACGTACCTCAGCCGGAGACGGTCGCTTCGCTGGAGACGTTGCTGCCTGATTCCGGCGTGACGATCGTCCATTTCCTCTCGCCCCGCGCACCGCGTCGCGGGCCCTTCAAGACGTACTTCGTCGAGGAGCTATCGGCCCTGACAAAGGCGGCCCACAGTCTCACCTATCCCTGCACCGTGATCCCCGTGGTGCCCTTCGGCGACAAGGGCCGCGCCGATGTGAAGAGTGTGATCCGCGACGTCAGCAGAGACCGTTGGGCGACCAGTGACATCTACTACGAGCCTACCTACCCGCGTCCGGGGCTGTACCGGACTTTCCGGCCGGAAGCTGAGGCGGGCGCCGAGAAGGACATCACGACCTCCTGGACGTACCTGATCGGGCCGGGCCGGACCCTCATCGCGGTGCGCTCCCCGGGCGAGAACGGCCAGCTCTACGACTGGCTCCAGGCCAATCTCCCCGAGCAGATCGAGCCGGCCGCCGGGTCGCCGACCACGGACCTCTCCGTGCCCATGGCCTCCGCGGAGCAATGGCCGATGTTTCGGCGGACCATGCGCCATGATGCTGTGGCGGAGCAGATGCCGGACAGGCTCCCGTACACCTACCTGGCCTGGAAGCAGCGCTGCGGGGCCACCTTCGCCTCGCCCGCTGTGTACGAGGGGCGAGTGTATGTGTCCACCCACTCCAATGGGTTCCGAGTCCTCAGCCTGCAGAACGGGGACCGCTTGGACTACTTCAATCCGGGGGAATCCCTCTGGACGCCTCGTGACATCCTCTCCCGCAGTCGCCAACGGCAGGCTGTTCGTGGGCACCCGCGACGGCAACTTCTACGCCCTCGACGCGGCCACGGGGGACATCCTGTGGAAGCGCCAGACCGGCGGCGAAGCCAGCAGCTCTCCCGCGCCGGCCAACGGCATGGTGATCGTCGGCTCAGGCGACCGTGACCTGTACGCTCTCGACGCGAAGACAGGTAAGGTGATCTGGGTCGCAGCCACGGGCGCGCCTGTGGATTCCTCGCCCCTCGTGGACGGTAACCAGGTGTTCGTCGGCTCCTTCGACGGGTGGCTGTACTGCTTCGACCTGCGCGACGGCAGCCTCATCTGGCGCTGCCTCCTCGACTGCTGGGTCCACTCATCCCCGATCGCCGACGACAACACGGTATTCGCGGGGACGGTCAACATCCGACGGGATGAGATCCCGACCTTCAACTGGATCGACCGCAGGACCGGCGAGGTCAAGGCGCAGTTCGTGATGCCCAACCGTGTGTACTCGTCGCCGACGATCTGGGGCGATCTTGTCTTGATCGGCTGCAAGGACGGCCAACTCTACGCCTTCGACCGGCTCATGCGCCAGACGCAGCCCGTGTGGACCTTCAAGACCCGCGGCTATGTCCACGCGTCGCCGGTCATCGCCGGAGACACGCTGCTGATCGCATCGTACGACGGATCGGTGTACGCCCTGCGGCAATCGCAACCGATCCAGATCTGGACGGACAAGAGCGTCGCCCCGCGCTGGTTCATGGCCGCGCTCTGCAGGCAACTGCATGAAGAGACCGGGCAACTGGCGGTGCAAGCGGCCCGAGGCGAAGTGGGACAGGAGTTGTCCCTCACACCCTTCGAGAACCTGTTCAAGCAGATCAGGGGTCAAGTGCTTTCGCCGGGCGAGCCGCCGAAGGTGCTTCCGCGCGACGTTGTCCCGGAGCACCCCGGGGCGACCTACGTGGAGTACGTGCTCACCGCGGGCCTGCTTGGGGGCTATCCGGACGGCACCTTCCGGCCCAGCGAACCGGCGACGCGCTACCAGTTCAGTTCGGCCCTGGCATCCGTGCTAACGTGGGTGACGCGCCCCGACTTCGTCTGGCGCACGCTCGCACAGGCCTCCGTCGCCGGGGCCCAGGTGGAGGTCCGCGCGGAGATGGTTGCAGGCAGGGCTCCCGTGCCCTTGACGGATGTCCCGTTCGACCACTGGGCCGCGAAGTCCCTGAACAGCCAGAACACGATGGGACTGCTCCCGGTGGACGAAGAGGGCCGGTTCAAGGGCAACAAGACGGTCACCCTCAGGGACGCGCGGGAGCAATGGGAGCTCATCGCCCAGTCGGTGAAGGTTGTGAGGGTGAAGTAGGGGCGAGCAGACGCCCTGCGCCGACATGATCCAGGTGGAGTGAGGGCCCTTACGGAAAGGCCGCCTCAGACCGATACTCCATGAAGAAGAAGGAACTCCAGCGCGCTCTGGTGAATTATAGTAT
>JALGSS010000183.1 GCA_029821745.1 Candidatus Zipacnadia bacterium | reverse complement strand
CGCTTACAGTGGATGGACGGAATCCCAAGCACAAGTTCTCTCGTTGGAGGCCGCCCATGACCTCACGCACGCTCTTGATTATCCTGCCACTCCTTCTGCTGGCCGCTGCCGGCTGCGCGAAGACCACGCGCACGTACTACACCCCCGAGCGTCTCGGGTGGATGCAAGAGAACTTGGACCAGTACGAGTGGGCCCAACAGGAGCGGGACAAGATCATCGCCCGGGCCGATCGCTGGGCCAAGTACGATGACGAGACGCTCCAGCGCCTGGTGCCGCCGCTTGAGGTGCCGCGCTGCAACACCGTGCACTCCAGTGGCTGCCCTGTGCACGGCGACGCGATACTCAAGTACCCGGGCCGCAGCAAGAGCTGGAAGACGTCCTTCGACAAGCCGTGGAAGATCCAGTGCCCGGTGGACGGTGAGTGGTACCCGTCGAACGACTTCGCGGCATACCTTGAGGGCGGGTGCAAAGACGAGAGTCTCCTCGAAGGAGAGTATGTCGACGATGGCTGGGGCTGCGAAGTCCCGGGCTTCGAGAAGAAGTTCTGGTTTGTCGGCTACTACGCGGGCCAGATGGTCAGGAACTGGCTGCTCCCGGCGATCGAGGATATGTCCCGCGCCTACTTGCTCACCGGGGATGCCAACTACGCCCACAAGACGGCGCTGCTCCTGTGGAAGCTCGCCCAGTTCTATCCCGACTACCTGTACGAGAAGCAATCCCGCTACGCCCTGGAGTTCATGCCCTGGTACAACGGGCGGCTCCAGTACCACACGTGGGAATGCTTCACGATCCACAAGGTGACTCTCGCCTATGACGCCGTCTGGCCGGAGATCGACGCCGACAGGGATTTGCACGGCTTCACCGGCAAGACCGGCAGCGAAATTCGCGAAGACATCGAAGAGCGGATGCTACGCGTGGCGGCCCGCGACATCACCGACGGCTCCCACCGGATCGCGGGGAACTACGGCATGCACCAGTCGGCCCTCCTACGCATCGCCCTCGTACTAAGCGATGATCGCGGCGAGCCGACAAGCCGGCAAATGGTTGATTGGGTTCTCACCGGCCCCGAGAAGGTCACGCTGTACACCGACACGCCTTTGCCGGACGCCATCGTGAACCTGTTCCACCGAGACGGCGTGCCCTTCGAGTCACCCAGCTACAACTGCGGATGGATGACGCAATTGGAGGATGTCGCCGAGCTGCTGCTGCTCAACGGGGTCGACATCTGGTCTGTGCCTCGTTTCCGCGGCCTGTATGAATGGCCCCTGAGGATGCTCGTCTGCGGCACCATGACCCAGCCCATGGGCGACTCCAACCACATGTTCGCCGGCGGGCTGGGCGTCACGCCGACGTATCTCGAGCGCGCCTTCCAGCGCATGGGTGACCCGCGGCAGGCCAAGGCGATGGTGCAGCGCAACACCCCCTTCCGCAGGGACCTGTTTCAGAAATCGATGGAGGTGCGGGCCAGGGAGGTCGCCGCGGAGATCCCCGAGCCTGTAGGCGTCACCAGTGAGCTGTTGCCCGGGCTGGGCTATGCCACGCTCCAGACCGGGAACGATGAGAATCGCAGCGCCATCGCCCTCCACTACGGATACCACACTGCACACCGGCACTACGACACGCTGAATCTCGAAGTGTACGGCCACGATCACCCTCTCATTCCCGATCTCGGGTATCCGGAGACCGCGGACACCTTCGACCCTCGGCGCTTTGGGTGGCTGGCACACTGCGCCGTCCACAACACGGTGATGGTCAATGCCTCCCGGCAAGAGCTGGCCTTTGGCCGGCCCGTGACCTACCACGGCGACGGATGGGCGCAACTCGTCGAGGCACGCTCGCCCGCAACGTACCCAGACGTGACCGAGGACTACCGCCGAGCCTGCCTGCTCATCGATATCGACGACACCAACGCGTACTGCCTCGACCTGTTCCGCGTAGTCGGCGGCACACAGCACGACTGGCTCATCCACGGCCCCCCGGCGGATCTATCAAGCCAGGGCCTTGACCTGAGCGCTCCCCGCAAGGAAGGCACTCTCGCCGGCCCTGACGTGCCCTACGGGAAGTTCTACGACGATCCGGAGCTTATCGAGGGCAAGCCGGGCACGCGCTACCACAACTACAGGGGCAGCGCCTTCCAGTGGCTCACCAATGTTCAGGAGGCCCCGTCAAGCGAAGCCGCGACGGTCTCCTGGCGCCTGAACCGCGACCCGAGCATGTTCCCGAAGAAGCCCACCGAGGGCATCGGGCTTCGCGTGCACCTGTTGGGGGCCGATGAGCGCGTGTTCGTCTGCGACGGCATTCCCCAGCGGCGGAAGAACTTCCCCGATAGGCTGAAGTGGGTGGTCCGTCGCAGACAGGGGGAGGCCCTCGCCTCGACCTTCGCCACCGTGTTCGAGCCCTTCGCCAACGATGCGCCGCTCATCCAGGCAGTCAAGCGAATCCCCGTTACTCCTGAGGACGGATCGGTCGCCGTACAACTGACCTTCACCGGCGCAAGTCACGTCGTCTTCTGGACGCCGAGTCCCGAGACAGCCCACCAGTTCGGCGCATACCGCATCGAGGGCCGTGCCGCCTGCGTCAAGCTCGACGCCCGGGGCCAGGTGGTCGCCGCCCGTCTGTTCGACGGCACAGTGCTTACCCGCGAAGGCCTGCGCATCAACGGGAAGGGGGTCCGCGCCGCGCAGATAGCGGGCATCGACTACGAAGCCAACACGGTGACGCTGGACACGGCGGCGCTAACGGAGGAGATGGTGGGGCGCTGGGTGCCGGTCCGAACACCCAAGCACGTGACCGCCGTGCGGATTGAGCGAATCATCGACCCGCGCACCTTCTCACTGGGCGAGCAAGACCTGCGCTGTGGCACGGGTGGAGTGACCGAGATCAACGAGACGGGGACGGTCAAGCACGACCGCGTGATCTACTTCGGGGTGGAGGGGATGACGGTGCTCAACGAGGCGGGCGACATCGTCGGAAAGCTGCTGACCTGCAACTCCCAGGATTTCTCCCTGCGAGGCAAGCAAGCGGCGCCGGATGAGTTCCCCGATGCGGATGGGGACAACCGGCGCCGGTTCACGATTATGGCCATCGGCCCTGGGGATACACTGCAGTTGACTGCAGTGGCCGACTGGGCCGAGTAGGTCCCGGGTTGGCGCTACCCGTGAGCGGGCTGGGCGAGCGCCTGCTTCTCGACCGTCTCGGAGCCCAGGGCGAAGCCAGGGCTGAGGTCCGCCGGGACGGTGAAAGTGAATGTGGTCCCTTCGCCCTCGACGCTCTCGACGCGCATGGACCCGTGATGGCAGCGGACAATTTCGCGGCACAGGAACAGGCCTAGGCCCAGGCCCATGGGGGAGCCGCTGTTCGCGTTCGCGGAATCTGTCACGAATTTCTCGAAGATCGTGGCAAGTCGGTCCTCCGGGATCCCGCACCCGGTGTCCGCAATGCTGATCGAGACCCCGGTCTCACAGGGCGCGACCCGCACCCGCACTTCGCCCCCTCTGGGCGTGAACTTCAGGGCATTCTCCACCAGGTTCTGAATGGCTTGGTCAAGCCTCGCGGGATCGGCCATTACGGGGGCAATCTGCCCCTCGATCTCGAGGATCAGCTCGATACCCTTCTCGCGGGCCGCGTGGCGCAGACAGTCACAGGCATCCTGGGCAAGGTCCCCGATCCTCACGGGCTCGAAAGTGTAGATGGCCGTCCCGTCCTCCACAGCCGCCGCGTCGAGAGTGCGACTGACAAGACGGCTCAGGCGCCTGGTCTCAGTGTCCAGCAGGCGCAAGGTCTCCCTCCGGACCTCCGCCGTCAACCGGTCGGACATCCGAATGAGTAGCTCAGCCGCCGCGCGAACGCTCACAAGCCGGTTGCGCAGCTCATGAGACACGACGGCGATGCTCTCCTCCTTGGCCCGGAGGCTGCTGAGCATCTCGGTGACGTCCTTCGAGACGATGACCCACGCTGTGACCGCCCCGTCTGGGTCGATGCACGGCACCGTGAGGACTTGTATGTCCAGAGGTGTCGGGTCCTCAATGTGCAGTTGGCGCGCCTTGATGTCGAACTGGCCGTCCTCCGCCTCGAGCACGTCTTCCAGGAGCCCGGCTACCGGCTCAAGCGCCGCGTGGTTCCCCGGATCGTAGACGTTCAGCCCGGTCACGTCGGAGGCCAGTATGCCCAGCATGTGCTCGACGCGGGGATTGACTACAGTGACCTCGCCTGCCCGCGTCACCAACATGACCCCCTCGGTGAGGTGCTTGACAATCCGGTCCGTCGCCGCCCGTTCCCGTCGGGGCACTTCGGCCAAGGCGTACGCCATCCAGGCGATCACGAGAGTCGCGCACACCCCCGAGGCCACATCCCAGGGCGTGTTCGGCCTCACGGACGTGAACCCAAGCACCACCCAGGCGCCGGCAGCAATGCCCACAACAAGGGCAAGCTCCACGCCGGCGAAGAAGCTCGCCGCGAACAGAACATCCACCAGTAGCAGCGTGGTCAGCGATCTGAACGCCGGACCCATCGCCCACACGAACACGCTGATGCAGAGAATGTCCGTGCACACGAGCAGCGCGGCCATGAACTGCACCTGGCCCTCCCGGCGGATCGAGTGCCAGTTCAAGACGAACCGCGTGAATATGCTGTACAACGCAAAGACGCCAAGAGCCGAAGCCGCAACAGGATAGTTCTCGAGGGCACCGCGTGGCGCAGTGTACAGCGCCACCATGAAGACGCCCACGAGGACCAGACGGATCTTGTCGGCCTGGTCCAGAAGCCGGAACTCGAAGCTTCGCCGCGGATTATCCATCGCTCATCGCCTTTTTGTGAGCAGTGGTGTGTGATATGGGCTCTTCTCCAGATCATGAATAGCTCAGGGCTCACTCATTATACCATCAAAGCTCGCTCTGTAACTGTAGTTTTCCCAAAATGTTCATCAATATTATGTAGGCAGATCAATCCCCGATTAGCCCCCGCCGAACCTATACCGCTGGTCTCACGCAGGACACAGAGCGCCATGCGCGGAACGCTTCGTATACCAGTTTCCCCCGTATGGACACGGGGTAGAGCTCGCCAATCCGCAAGGGGATCATGAAAATGGAACTCACCCGCAAGCACCATGAAGCCGTCGATCGTCCTCGTCGCATCGTCGTCCAGTATGACGCCTTCTCACAGCTCGGCGTGGAATTCGACCAGTGGCTGGACTACCGGTTCGCCTACGTCGACGAGCCCGGGAGCCAGATCGACGCCTTGTGGTGGGATATCGGCGGCGGGACCTGGTGCACGTACCCCAGCAAAATACTGCAACCCCTCGCCCATCCCGGCCTGCAGAAGTGGCAGGCCCAGGGCATCGACTGGGTGCGGGAGCTGGTGTCCGAAACGCGCCGCCGGGGCCTGGAGGTATTCTGGAATCACCGGATCAGCGAGGTGGACCTGACACCGGACGCCCGGCCGGCGATGGAGGACCTCGCCCCCATCAAGGCCACCCACCCCGACTGGATCATCAAGACCTGGTGGTGGCAGGGCATGTGGAATCTGGCCAACCCGCAGTTGCGGGAATGGAAACTCTCGGTCCTGGCCGAACTCGCCGAGTCCTACGAGCTGGACGGAATTCAGGTGGATTTCGCGCGACACATCCCGTGCTTGCCCCCCGGCCGTCAGTGGGAGCTGCGCGAGCACGTGACCGAGTTCATGCGCAGCGTCCGGGCTATGCTGCTGGATGTCGCGAAACGTCGGGGGCGCCCGTTCCTGCTCGCGGCCCGTATCCCGCGCAATCTCGAGGGGTGCCGCGCCGACGGATTCGACATCGAGGCGTGGGCCGGCGAGAATCTGGTCGACATTCTCAGTCTGGGCTCGCGCTCAATGGACGTGGATATTGAGGGGTTCCGCGCCGCGACCGCGGGGAGCCACATCAAGCTACAGCCCTGCTTCGACGACCACCACACCAGCGACGCCTACCAGTACGCGCCCATCGAGACTCTGCGCGGGGTCTTCGGCAACTGGTGGAATCAGGGCGCCGACAGCGTGATGACCTTCAACTGGTCCAATGCCCCGCGCGAGAAGTGCGAGGCCGTCGGGGCCCTGCCGGGTCCAGAATCCCACCGCCAGGCATACCGTGAGATCGGCGGTCCGGACACTCTCGCCAGCAAGGACAAGATCTTCGCCGTCGAACGCCGGGGCGGCTACCCGTGGGCGGAAGGCCACTTCAACCGCAATGACACGGCACCCTTGCCCGTAGCCCTGCGCAATGACGGCCAGAGCACGCCACTGGACGTGCGCGTCTGCGAGCCGCTTCCTTCCGGCGCACCGGGCGTGAAGCGCGCGATCCTACGGGCAATCCTCTTCGGGGCGAAGCCGGGGGATGAGTTTGCCGCGAGGGTCAACGGCGTGCCGGTGCCGTTGATTGAGCGGGATGCGGAGTGGAAGGACAAGCTCATCGTCTCGCCGAAGCCACAGCCCGCGTCCGGCGGCGCGGACTACTGCGAGATCGACCCCGACCAGCAGCTTCTGCGGCTGGATTTCGAGGTCTCGCCGGGTCTCTGCCGGTGCGGCCCGAACCGCGTGGATGTCTCGATCACACACCGCGAGCCGTACATCCTCAACGACATCGCGCTGGAGAAGCTGGAGTTGCACACTTTCCACGAGTGACCGTGCCGCGCAAGAGCCACCGGGGTGCCCTGCATGACACGAGAGGTCACACAGAGCGCCCCGGCCCCGGATCAGACTCCGGCCTCATACGGGAAGCCCGCCGGCGCCGGGATCGAGCTGTCCACGTGCTTTCGCAGGGCAGCGTCGCAGGCCGCGTAGCCCCAGTTGATCAGCTTCTCTTGATTCTCACGGGGGACCCTGCTCAGGCGAGTGGGCGTCCTCGCCAGTTCGAGCGTCCGCTCCTCGGGGCAGTGTAGAGCATCGTCGAGCCCGTAATTCTCAATGTCCGAGCGCACACCCCAGTAGGCCCCCCCGCGCAGATTGGCCCGGAGATCACTCAGGATGATGTGCTTTTCGACCATCTCCGAACGGGCACTGACGATCATCAGCACGCGGATCGAGTGCCTAAGAATATCCGTCTTCGGCTCAGGTTCGGGCTCGGGCTCCAAGCCCGCATCACTGACCAGGATTGTCCGGTACTCGTCCCACGGCGTCTGGACGGCCAGGTTGTCGTAGAGGCCCCCGTCGGCCAGCATCACGGTCCGAGTGAAGGGCTCGTGCTGAAGGTCCTCTCCGCTCCCGGGCACGAAGCTGGACGGCTCGAAGGTCAGGGCCACCGGGGACAGAACCGGCGGGAACGCGCACGAGGCCGCCACCGCACTCGCCAGTGGCACGGTCGGGTTGGCGATATATCCCACCCTCGGGTCGCCGGTCGCCCGTTTCATGAACCGCCATTGCTCAAGCGACTGAACATTCGTCGCATAGAAGGCGAACTCGGGGTGGTCCGGCAGGTCTTGCAGCGTCGACCCTTTGAACAGGCGCTCGTCCAGCGTATCACGGATCTTGTCCGCCATCGACCCGCGCTCGAACAGGCCGCCGAAGAAAGCCCGCGCGTCCAGATTCTGCCCCGTCAGCCAGATCATCGGCCCCATCACCTCAGCGTGGAACCGTGACGCGACGCCATCCTCTTCAAAGTCCAGCCGCGACCACTTCATCCCCAGAAGCCCGGCGATGATCGAGCCCCCAGACACCCCGGCCACCATGTCCACCTTGCTCAGATACCCCGTCTCGTTGAGCCTCAATAGCCCGCCAAGATGGAACAACACCGCCCGGTACCCGCCCCCCGACAGGCACAGCGCGATGCCCGGTTTCAGGTTCTCATCGGGCTCACTCACCGGCGGCATTCCGTCCATGGCATCTAGCTCTCCCGCGTCCGAAATCCGGGCCATCTCCAGCCCCTTCACACGTCCAGCACGGCTCGGGCCACTCGCAGCAC
>JALGSS010000182.1 GCA_029821745.1 Candidatus Zipacnadia bacterium | reverse complement strand
CGGGACGGGATTCCTGACTGCCTATGTCCCGGGCCGCCGGCCTGATCACCTGCGCTCTCAGGTCGATATCGTCGATGGTGTCTGGCATCTCGTGGGGATGGTGCTGGAAGCCGGCCGCGTGCGCCTGTACGTCGACGGAGCCGAGATAGTCGGTGTCGCTTCAACCGCTCCCACTGGGAAGAGAACCCCCGGCCCGCTTACCGTGGGTTCCGTGGTCGAGGGCGATATCGGCTGCAGCGGCGAGATCGCGCAAGTGCGGCTTTCGCGAGGCGCACGGCGCCTTGCCGGGGCATCCGACCAGGCCCTTGCCCCGGACGCTGACACCATCGGCCTGTGGGACTTCGCCCAGGCCGAAGCGGGCACGTGCAGGGACTTGTCGCGGCTCGGAAATCACGCCACCATCGAGATTGACGCGGGCCGCGGCTTCACCGGAGACCGCAAGTCTCTGGACACCACTCGGGGCAAGGCGGTCATTGACGGGAAGCCAGTCTACGGTAGCTATCCCCTCACCGCTGAGTGCTGGGTGAAGCTGGGTAACGACCAGACGTACAACATCATCATCGCCAACGAAATGAAGACTTCGTCGACCCACTGGGAGATGTTCACGCACCCGAAGACCGGTATGCTCTCCGTCTATGTGCCGGGACGCACGCCCAACCACGTGCATTCGCAGACCGACATCGTAGATGGGCGGTGGCATTATCTCGCGCTCGTTATGGAGCGCGAGCGCGTACGGCTCTACGTGGACGCTGAGGAAACGGCAGATGTTGTCTCGAAGTCCCCTGCGACGGCGGGCCGGCCGGGAGCACTCGTCGTCGGCGCCCTCGCCTCCGGCAACCTGAACTGCATCGGCCAGGTGGATGAGGTGCGCCTCTCCAGCGTGGCTCGCGAGATCAACAGCATCCCCAAGCGCCCCCTGACCGTCGACGACAAGACCATCGGCCTGTGGACCTTTGACACCCTCGCAGAGGGCAAGTACGCGGATCTGTCATCCCTCGCGAATGCGGCGCGATTTGAGGCCAACACGGCGTGGGTCTACGCGGCGAACCAATTCATCCCCGGCGGTATGCCCACTGCATACCAGCCGCTGCCACCCGGAGAGGACGCCGGGCCGCTGCGGGAAGCACTGAGGAAGGCCATCGGCGATCTGAAGCTCACATCCGTGTCGCCTGAGCAGTTCCGCGACGCCATCCTGCGAGCCTGGAGCCGCGACTTTGACTGGTGGGGCAAGGTGGCGTACCCCGAATCGAGACCGTCCGGGGCCGACCCCCAGGCCGTGAGACAGCAGGCCTTCGACCGTCACGCGCTGGTCTGGGACACCGACGACGGCCCCCTCGGCACGGTTCTGAGGCGCACCGGAGCGCTCATCGAGCGGCTGCGTGAGAACGACGGCGCACCGGGGCTCGGCTCGCTGATCGCAGACTATCGGCGCCTCAAGTCCAGGGCCAGTGGCTTGCCCCCCAAGTCGCCGGACCACAAGCCATACTACTTCGCCGCCTGCGCGATCCGCCGCCAGATCGCCCTCAGCAATCCGCTATTGGATTTCGACTCGATCTTGTTCGCCGCACACG
The DNA here is from genome assembly GCA_029821745.1 of Candidatus Zipacnadia bacterium. Lineage (GTDB taxonomy): Bacteria > Armatimonadota > Zipacnadia > Zipacnadales > JABUFB01 > JALGSS01. The sequence continues at coordinate 7,737 of JALGSS010000182.1, read as the reverse complement.
GCACGTTTGCGGGATCGGTGCGCTCCAATCCGGCCACTCAGGACTACCAGGGCGGGCATTTCGTGACGCAGTATTTCGGGTTCAACGCACTCCCCGGGGGCGGGCTCTTCGCGGTGCGCGGGATCAAATCCGAGCCCGAAGTCGTCAACCTTCTGCAGGACTCCGTGGTGCAGAACGGCCGCTTGAAGGGCCGGAAGCTGGACTACGGGGCCTTCACCTCGCCGGACCTGTCCTACGACGGCAAGACGGTCGTCTTCGCCTGGACGGGGAACCGTGAGCATCGCTGGACATACTCGCGGGACAAGTGCTGGCACCTGTTTCGGGTGAACGTGGACGGCTCCAACCTGGTGCAACTCACCGACGGCCCGTTCAATGACTTCAACCCTTGCCGGCTGCCTGACGGCCGCATTGCCTTCGTGTCCGAGCGCCGAGGCGGGTACATCCGCTGCTTCTCGGCCTACCTGAAGGTCCGGAATTTCACGCTGTTCTCGATGAAGAACGACGGCAGCGACATCATCCCCTTGAGCTACTACGAGACCAGCGAATGGAGCCCGTCCGTGGACAACGACGGTCGCCTTGTGTACACCAGGTGGGACTACACCGACAGGGAGAACTGTCTGGGGACGCGATTCTGGATAAGCGGGCCCGACGGGACCGACCCGCGAGCGCCCCACGGCAACTACCCTCTTCCCTACCACACTTTCCCCGACCATGAGCCGTGGGCGGTGCGGCCCGGTGGACACGAGATTGACAGCCGCATCGGCGCGCCGCTCGTGGAGATGGGGATCCGCGCCGTCCCCAACTCGCACCGGTACATCTGCACCGCAGCGCCGCACCACGGGCAGATATTCGGGTCCCTGTGCATGCTGGACACGCGCCAGAAGGACGACGGGCACATGTCTCAAGTGCGGCGGATCACCCCCGACGAGCCCTTCCCGGAAACGGAGCTTCCCGGGCGTCGGCACTACCGCTTCGGCACCGCCTGGCCACTGAGCGAGGATTTCTACCTGTGCAATGAGTGGGAGAATCTGGTACTGATCGACCGGTTCGGGAACAAGGAGCTGCTGTGCGAGCTGACGCTTCTGCCATGCGTGCAGGACGAGCGCCTGCGGCTGATCCATCCGACGCCCCTGCGCCCTCGGAAGGCGCCGTCTGTCCTTCCGCCACGAACGTTCCAGGGCGAGAGAGCGGGGGCCAACGCCCCGCAGGCAACGGTCTCGGTGGCGAACGTGTATGACTCCGACATCCCCTTCCCGCCCAAGACGAAGATCAAGTGGCTGCGCGTGACGCAGAACATCCTCAAGGAAAACCACGCCATGGGTGAGCCGATGATCGGGTATGAGCGGGAGAACACTCCGCGAATCCCCCTCGGCGTCGTGCCCGTCGAAGAGGATGGCAGCGTCCACTTCGAGGCCCCCGTGGCGAAGGGACTCATCTTCCAGGTGCTTGACGAGAACTACATGGCCGTGCAGTCCATGCGCTCGACCGCGTTTGTGCATCCGGGCGAACAGCTTAGTTGTTCCGGGTGCCACGAGCCCTACTACAAGACCACGCGCCCCGGGAAGACGCCCGTTGCACTGCGGCGCGCGCCGTCGACCCTTCAGCCGGAGATTGGACCCATTGAGCCCATCAGCTACTACCGCCAGATCAAGCCCATCTTCGACAAGAAGTGCGTAACCTGTCACGTGGCCACAGGCAAGGGCCCCCAGGACATGAGCTACCCGGCCCTCAAGGAGGAGTACACGTTCTGGTTCGCGGGTGCCATGTGGACGCAGATGGTCTCGAGCTATAGCGGCGTCCACGGGGGCTCGCGGACCATTCCCGGGCGCTTCGGGGCACGAGCGTCGAAGATCGGGCAGGCGTTGCTCTCCGAATCGCACCGCAAGGCAGTCTCCGAGCGGGACCGGCACACGGTGATCCTGTGGCTGGACTCCAACTCGCCGCGGCTGACCGCGTACAGGCGCGAGGCCGCCCAGCTGCGGGGAGAACTCGTGTGGCCTACGCTCGACGTCGACCCGGAGAACCTGCTGGGGATCCCCGGGCGGGGGCGTCCACTGAAGGGCAACTTCTGGCACGAGAACCAATACGGACCTTACGCGTTCCTCTGCTCAGAGCACGCCCACGACCGCATCGCGATTCTCGACGAGCAGGGGGAGATCCGCTGGGAGTATTCGCTGCCGCACCCCCAGGACGTCTGGATGCTCCCCAATGGGAACATCCTCACCTCCTACACCCACGGCGTCAGGGAGGTCACACGGGACAAGCAGATCGTGTGGGAGTACACGACGCAGGCGCCCAACGAGATCCCCAACTGCCAGCCCCTGCCGGACGGGAACGTTCTGATCGGCATCGTCGGAGAGTGTCGGCTGATCGAGGTCAACCCAGAGGGACAAGTCGTCCACGAAGTGCAACTCTCAACCACAGTCAAGGAGCCCCACGCCCAGTTCCGCATGTGCCGCAGGACACCCGAGGGAACCTACCTGGTGCCCTTCACGGCGGAGGGCGCGGTGCGGGAATACGCCCGGGACGGAACGGTGATCCGCAGCTTCCCGCCGAGGCCATCGCCCGTCTGTTCGGTGCGTCTGGACGGGGGGAATACACTCATTACCGCCGCCGGCCTTGTGACCGAGTACGACACGAACGGGCATGTCGTGTGGGAACTCACCCCCAACGACATCCCAGACATCAACATCGGCGTCTTCGCCGGCGTCCAGCGCCTGCCCAACGGGAACACCATCGTGTGCAACTGGAACACGCGCGACGAAGGCGGCAAGGACGGCGCTCACATCTTCGAGGTCACGCCGGACAAGCGCGTGGTGTGGCAGGTCACCGGAGAGCGGATCACGCAAGTGGCCCAATGCCAGATTCTCAGCCCGGATCTAATGCCACGGGTCGACATAACGCTCAGGTAGCCCTCCAAGCTGATCCGCGCCCACGCAGACGGCGAGGGCCACCAATATCAGAACGATGACGACCGGCACACTCAGGGGAAGCATCGCGTCACCTCGGCCGTCATAGTGGTGAGGGTCCACAGCCCCGAAGGTAGAACTTGGTCCGCCTCAAGATGTTCCCACCTCGCCGAGGAGTCTGGCCAGTGCGTGCCGTACGGCCGGTGCGTTGTTGGAGAAGAGTTCAAGCACCTCTCCGCTCAATCCCAACTTGCCCTTGTCGTCGGCTGCGTCCCAAGCCCGGTACATCCCGGACAGCCACAGGTAGCGGTCTAACTGCTCCGTTGTGCACGACACGCCCGACGCCTCCCTCAGCGCATGGACGTGCTGAGCGAAGTCCCGGTACGCCGTGGTCGCCCACCTGATCCTCCCAAAGTGAAAGGACGCCGCTCTGATCGCCCATTGGTCGTAGATCGGCAGCGAGTCGTCGATGAACCAGTGTGCGAACTTGGAGGCAAAACTCCAGTGCCACCGATCCTTGCCCGCTACGCTGATCGGGGCGATGGCCTCGACCATGGCGACGGGTTCCTCCGGCGGGTCTGCCAGAACCTCGACGATCCGGTCGATGGCCTCACCCAAATGATAGTGGCGGGTGTAGTAGAGCCTGTCCACGACGGCGGCCTTCAGGGTGATGGCGTCGGGACTCATACTTGGCACGGACTCCGCAAGCAACGTCAGTGCCCTGTCCGTCGCCGCCCACCCAGGCATGTGCTCGTCGTGGATAGCGGTGGCGGCGACGATCTGGTCCGGCTCGACGCCGACGATTGGTCGAGGGTTCATGGTGCCGCCTCCATTCGCGGGTGAACTGCGTCCCCACGCCTCCAGGACGAGGCGGCGGGTGCGGTATTTGCCGAAGACCCCATGGCTCACTTGACGGGCGGGCGCTGTCGGTGTCCTACTCATCCCCGTCCCACTCATCTTCCTCATCCATGTACTGTGGCGGGCTGTCGCCGACGCGGGCAATGACCTGCGGGTACTTCGTCTTCGGCCTCGCCTCGCCGATGGCCACGACGTTGATCTGGTGGTACCAGTCGTCACCGAAGTCGAACCAATAGCCGAACGATTGCTCCGCCGCCAGACCCAGTGAATCGATGCTCGTGTCGGCGGAGTCACCCGTCGGCGGATCGTCGTCAAACGGCGAAGAGGATCGGTAGCGGCCCCGGCTGTAGTCGTGGGGCCTGTCGCCCAAGTGGAACTCGTGCATGTGCTCTTCCCAGCGGTCGAAGGCCGTGAAGATGGCATGGTGCAGGTCCTGTAACGTCTGATCGCCTCGTATTTCGATGGTCCGCACGACCGACGGATTGGCTTCGGCGAACTCCTCGCTCACCGGGGCATCGAACAGGAACACTTCCAGCGTGTAGAGCGTCTTGGGCATTGGGTGTCTCCTCGCTTTCTGAATCGCTCTTCTTGCCTCTCCCACGCCTCGGCAACCTCGCCGCTCACTTTTCCTTGGTGCGCCCCTTCACGATCCCGTTATAGACCGCCCAGCACATCTTGTTCAGTCCCTCGTCCAGGCCGGCATCGGTCAGTGATGTCAGGGCGGTCTTCAGCTCATCCAGGTCCACGTCACGGGAGAAGAAGACGAAGTAGTCGTCGCCGCGCAACTTGTAGAAGGCCTCAGCCGGCCCCAGCGCATCGGGCCCCATGAACTGCGCGACCGCATGGCGGCGCGCTCTCACCGAATCGAACCCCTCGGGGCCCCAGTAGTAGTCGTTGGCCGTCGCCGCGAAGAACCGGCCAATGGGCTGCACTCCATTCACGTTGATGTAGCTGGTGCTGTCTGCGCAGTAGCCCTCGAAGCCCTCGAGGTACTTCGCATGGAAGTTTCTCATCGGCTGGTGGTAGTGCCACGTGTTGTCCCAATAGAACAGCTTGCGGTCCTCGCCGATGAGCCTCAGGTAATGGTCGATGTCCTCCTGGACGATGCTGCGGCTCTCGGTGACAGGGCCGGTCCAGACGATGCGTATGTCGCGGTTCTCCCACGCCTTCAGATCCCGCATGTATTGGAGCGTTTCTTTCAGACGCGGGTTCGTGTCGCGCCAGCGCGGGTGGCGCCTACCCTGGTAATTGGGCGAGCAGAAGCTGACGACCGTGTCGGGGTCAATGCTCTTCACATGCTCGTACACGCGCTCCATCAGCGCCCCATGAGCTTGCGCCGGCCGCTCGAACTGCTCCTTCTCCTCCGGCTGAAGCTCCGGTGTGACGTCGTCGTAGCAGATCATCACATGCTGCGGATGCGACAGCTCCATCGTCTCCTCGATTGTCGCCAGGAGGAGCTTGATGTCGTCCTCGTTGCCACAGTCCACCGCTCTGCCACCCCGGCCGCCGATATGGAACTCCACGAGAAAGTTCATCGTGCCGTACTTATCGATGTACTCGCCGATCCTGCGCAGTCCCTTCCGTTTCGCGTCGGTCAGCCCTTCCCAGCGCATCCCGGGGTAGCAGGCAGCGAAGCCGTTGATCTTGTAGAGCATCATCCAGTCGAAGAACGCTTCTCCGGGAAGCCAGTACTCAGAGGTGTACCGAATCTGGAAGGTGGGCCAGTCGTGGATCGTCGCACAGCGGGCCACGAGCTTCCCGTCGCGGACGTGGATCAGTTGCAGCAGTGATGCGAGGCCGTTCACCACGCCCGGCTCATCCACGCCGGCGCAGACGACACCATCGGGCCGGATGTCTAGCAGATAGCCCTGGGCGGGGAGCTCCGCCGCCCTCTCGGCGAGACCCAAGCGGACAAGTTCGCCGGCAACAGACTCGTCGTTTGCGAGCCCAAACAGCACTCGGGCCTCTCCCTGTGGCTGCGTCCCGGCCAGCGCGGGAAACTGCTTTGTGTACCCCTCCAGGCGCTTCGACAGCAAGCGCTGAAGCAGCTCCCGGGGGCCATCGGCGATGGCGAACTCGACCACACACCGCCACTTCCCGCCGGGGCCGTCGGCGATCTGAAGCACATCGTCCCGGTACGCGGCATCTCTGGGCGTGGGGATTATCTCGCCGGAGTAGTACGGCGGCCCCATCTTCACTCCCGCATCCTCAAGGGGTGCGAAGTCTGCGCAGAAGGCAGACGTCTGGAGCAGTAGGCCCATCAGAAGGCTGAGCATGATACGTGTCTCCCTTTGTGCGCGGAGGTGCGAGTGGCTCCGCACGTCTCGGGGCGCAACCTTCGCAATTCGGCAAGTCATGCCCCGGGGCGCCGAGACGATCGGCGACACCCCGGGGCAGTCCAAGGTCGTTCCTATTCAAGGCTGCGCAGGAATCGCCACACTCGCGCTCGATGGCGTAGAAGCCGGTGTAGCCATTCTCCTGGAATATCTCGTGCAGGACGGGCCAGTTGGTCATCCCGGTACCCAGGGGCACTTCCTCACACGTGCCGTCCTCGCGCAATACGGAGTCCTTCGCGTGAGCGTGCACGACGTACGGGATGAGCGTCCGCAGGCCCTCGACGGGGTCGAAATCACTCATGGCGGCCTCGTAGTCGAAGGGCACACCGTGGGCTTTGGCGATATTCGGTGGCCAGAGCAACAGGTTCGCCGGGTCGAAGTTCACCCTTAGCGAGGCGCTGTCGATCGAGTCCATGAGCTGCTTCACGACACGCGGAGGCTCGGGGCCTGTCTCCAGCGCCAGCACCGCGCCGATGCTTTCGCCATGAGCCGCGATCTCCGCCAGCGAATCGTGGAACCGCTTGAAGCGTGGGCTGTCCTCATCTTCCGGCGCGATACCCGCGTGGGCCATCCACAGGCCTCCGGCCATGTCCAGGGCGGTCTCGTTGAGGCGCTTGCCCCAGGCGATGTTCTCGGACAGGTTCTCTTCCTCGCCCAGGTCCACATTGCCGCCCCAGCCGATCAGCGCGGACACCTCGAGCCCGTAGGAGTGAATGCGCTCCAGGATTTCAGCGGCCGTAACCGCCTATGTGTACGCCCTCAACGCCCAATTCAACGGCCATCTCGAGGCCGTGGTACGGGTCCGCGCCGCCGGTGGTCGGAATGATCGCGACTTTCATGGTATGTGGTTCCTCCAGATAGGTTCATGTCGACAAGCTGCCGGTCTGGGGCAACGGAATGCGCAGCGCCACTTCGCCGGGGGTCCGGACTGCACCTGCTCGGCCTGTGATGCGCGATCAGCGTCAGGCCTGACGCTGACCGACAACCGTGTTACTCGCCAATATACGGCTGGACCTCGATGAAGTTCAGCATCGTCTCCTGGCCGATGGGTCCTCCGGGTTCCTTCGGGTCGGCCCAGTCGGAGATCGTGAGCTGAGCGGTGTCGCCTGTCGCCCTGAACACCCGCCAGTGGTAGTTCATGAAGTACGGGTACTTCGCGTTGAATTTCCCCAGGATATGCGCGTAGCAGTTCGGGAAGGTGAACTGGAACGCCGGCTTGGGGCCTTCCAGCATCTCGACGCCCTCAATGCTGATGGACACTGCGTTCTCGTCTTTCCGCGAGACCTCGTTGATCAGGTCCTGGTAGTCCGATGTGATCGTCTTCAGCGAGTACAGTCTCCCGGGAGTGAGTTGCTTGATCTCTTGGCTGACGCTGTTGGGGCCGTCGGCACTCCGGCGCATGAGCAGGAATGTGTCGCCCCGGTTCGTGCGAGGATAGCGCCCCTCCAGCCATCCGTAGCCCGCGAATGTGCCCGTGCGCATGCTGCCGTCCTCGGCAGCTTGCACGGTCCAGCCCGTTGTGTCGTCGGCGAAGTCGGGGTTGGTGAGGTGCGGCAAGATGTACGGGTCGCTGGTGAGCGGCTCCGTCTTCCCCTCGATGCAGTAGTGGCGGAATAGGCGCCCCGCCCAGCGCA
>JALGSS010001122.1 GCA_029821745.1 Candidatus Zipacnadia bacterium | reverse complement strand
TCGAGAAGCTGATCCAGCCGGATGGTATCGGACGGCCCGGTGAGGAAGGCACGAAGGTCGTAGATCTCGCGGTACATGTCCGCCAGGCCCTCGCCCTCGCGCATTGCCAGAGCGAGCAGGACGGCGCGCGTGAGTTCGTGTCTGGCGTCCGCGGGGAAAGCCGGGTCCGTCACCCGGAAGTAGCTGCGCGCCAGGAGCAGCGCTCCCCGGAAGTACGCTGAGAGGTCCGCATCCTTCGTGTAATGCCCCCGGACCTCGTACTGAGTGTAGTCCTCCCCGGGATACAACTGCACCAGAGAGTGCTCCATCACGCGGTGGACTTCAAACTCAACCGATTCGGCCAAGTCCTCCGGCGGGCTCCAGGATGGCTGCAGGAGCTTCACTGCCGTCGCCAGCATTGCCGCGTTCTCGCGCAGGGCATCGCTGTCGCCTTCGCTGCGCAGTCGCTCGGCGGCGGCCAGCATACCCTTCGCGAACTCAATGAGCCTGGGACGCAGGATTTGTCTCTCGGTTGCGATGATGGCCTGCAGGTGCGCTTCGTGCCACAGGTACAGCATCGCGTCTGCAGTGACGTAGATCGGCACGTGGGCCATCTCAAGACCGTAGTAACACGAGTGCAGATTCGTGCTCGCGCTCTCGGGCAAGACCAGCAGGCCCTGTTCGCGGAGGCGCTTGGTGGCGCTCTCGTCCAGCTTGCACACGCCGCTGAGGGCCACGATGTTCGCCGGCTCAGGGAACGGCTCTGCGCGGACGATGAGGGGGATCATGAGGGTCGCGACGGCCAGCCACCTATTCACTGTGCATCACCCTCCGCCGGAATGGTCGGCGCCATGTGCCAGGGCTCACATTTGAGGTCCTCGGCCAGCACCGCACGTTCCTGTCCGTCGGTTCCCGCCACGATCAGGTTGCTAGACATCAGTCCTGTCTCCGTCACATAGCGCTCCACGGGCACAAGCAGGCTGTCATTGCTCTGCCAGCCGACCGCCAGACAGCCGCGGATGAAGCCTTGACGACCAGTCTCCGGCTCGCCCCAGATGACACGTCCCGCCGAGCCACCTTGGTGCTCCTCGCCGTGGGCGAAGTTGAGAGCGATGCGCCTGCCGTCCGGCGACCACATGGGCCCGCTCCATGCCCTCCAGCCCTCGTTCCCGATGGCGAGGGTGAGCGGCTCGCCGCCAGACACCGGGACAATCGCGAGTTCTTGCTCTTTGGTGATGAAGGCCACCTGAGTCTCGTCCCCGGGGCATAGTCTTCGTGTGCGCCGGTGGCCAGAGTGCGCCGCCCAGAGCCATCAAAGTGCATCACCTGCACCTCGACGTGCGTTTTCTCGACATCTCGCCTTCCGGCCTCGGAGGTCGGTTGTCGGACGCAGGCAAGGAGTCGTCCGCTGGGGGAGAAACGGGGATGGAAGAAGGTGGCGTCCTCCTCCTCGGCAATCGCGCGGCCCTCGGCGAGTGGGCGATCCAGCGGCCATCGGGGCTGAAATCGGGGTTGATCGTGTATGGCCCCATGCCGCCCGGCTCACCGATCCATCGCCACACCAGCACCGGGGCGCCACTGATCGGCACGTACCACAGATCGGCCACGCTCCGCTCGTCGTTTGTCGTGGTGACGCCACACTTGTAGGCCCAGTCGCCCCATGTGCCGCCCCTGGCTAGTAGGCCCGTTGCGCCTGGCGCCCAGCAGGCCATGGTTCTCACAAAGGGCGGCAGCCCGGAGATCTTCCGTAATTCGGTCTCGCCTGCCCCAACGTCCCAGGGCTCCGCCGACGTGTCGCCATAGCGGCCCCCTTGCGGAGCGACCCAGGGCACTCTCGACCAGCTTGCCGCATCACCGCGTGGGATGAGATTGACCGACAGGGCCTGGGTGTCGCTGTCGACCGTGCGGAACGCATCAAGATACCCGGGCTTGCGCACCACAACCACGACAGGAGCGCTTGCAGAATCCAGGGATATCTTGCACGGAGTGACGCCCTTCTTGTAGATGATAGGGTGATCCGCCGGCGCCGCCCAAACCACTGCTCCCGGTGGATCGCCGCCGACCTCCACTTCGAGAGCGCTTGCGCCCCCGACGGTGCTGATGATCGTGAGGACTGACAGCAGGACCGCGAAATGCCGCATGGTTCTGCCCTCCCTGGCCGCCTTTGGGCCTGCTCTGCGACGCACTTGACGCACTACTCACAATGTATCTTCTCAAATAGAGTATTTGTTGTATTTCTACTACATACAACCAATTACCTGCTCTGAACCCAGGAAAGTCGGCGGCACCACCGATAGGAGCAACTGGGCCGGAGCAGGTCCGACTGCCCGCGAGAGCGAATTGTCGCAGGAGATTTCGATGTCTCCGCAGATTGTGCCCATAGAGGCTCTTGGGCCGGCAGAAGGGCCCTCTCCATCACCTGGGGGGCCCACTGCCCCATCTCGACACAGACGCCGGGACCGACATCTCTTGTCGGAGACAAGACTGGCGGGTGGAAGACGAGGCGGATCACCGCCAAATCGGCCCTAGCCCTGCTACTCGTATCCTTGCCGCCTTTGGCGGCGGTAAGTCTGCCGGCGTATGAGATCGCCCGTCGATCTGTGACGCGGGAAGTGCTCAACCATCTTGAGTCCGTCGCGACGGTGCAGGCTCACCGGCTGGAGGTGATCGTCTCGCAGAACCTGGAGCGCCTACGTCTCGTGGCCGGCCGGACCCAGTTGCGGATCTGCCTGGAACGGTACGCTTGGATGTCCACGAGGCCGACGTGCTCCACGCGCGCCTTCAGCACAAGTCGGTTGAGGAGCGGCGCTGGGAGATCGGCATTGGGAAGGGCGGGCAGATGTACTCGATGACGTCGTCCTTCGGCGAGACGGTACTTGTCAACTGCCATCGAAGGGAACAGAAATGAAGATCGCTCTAATCGTGATTGCGCTGACAGCGTGTACGGCACGTGCTGGACAGGAGACACTCGC
>JALGSS010000181.1 GCA_029821745.1 Candidatus Zipacnadia bacterium | reverse complement strand
ATGCTTGGCCTCGGCACGAACGAGCTAGTTATCATTCTCCTCATCGTGGTCGTGCTGTTCGGCGGCCGCAAGATCCCCGAGATACTTCGAGGCCTCGGACAGGGACTTCGCGAGTTCAAGACCGCTTCCAGGGAAGACCCCGAGGAGACCAAGAAGCTCGAGGCGTCCGATGAGACTGCGGACGGGGAGAATGGTGTGCAGTAGCCGCCTACGGCGGGCCACCTATGCGGCTCGCCGTCGCTGTTTGATCACCCTCACGCTACACTGGTCGCACGTCGCGCTCGCATCGCCGCGCACCCTAATCTGTTGCAGGGACCATACTGCTGGGTGACGAAGCTGTAGTGTAGCAGCGCTTGACGTCGACGCACCCCTGTGCCTTCGCGCCGGGACTCCGCAATGTCTTGGCCCCGCGCGCGCCAGGAACGTCGTTCTTGGCGTTCGCGGTTCGCCTCCCTTGATGTCCCGGCCGCAACTGGACACGCCGTTTCGCAAGCCGTGCCATGAAGACGCCGCGATTCAGGTCGGTTCGTGCATCCAGCCCCTGCTCTTCCGGAGGCGACAGAATGCAGCCCACCAGACTCGATTTGTCCGCGTTGCGTGGCCTCGTCCTGCCAACCCCACCCAAGCCCGAGAGCACCCTCCCCGACCTCGCCGCGTCGCCTGAGACAATTGAGCTTTCCCGGCGCGAACTGCTCGGGTTGGCGGGCGCCGCGGCAGTGACGATGCAGCCCGCCGGGAAGGCCCTGAAGGCCGGACTGCTCGGGAACTTCGATGTGAAGGGTGACGACAAGTGTGTCACCTTCAGCCTGGGCGGCAAGCCACGCTGGGTCATCGATACGCGCCGCTTCGCGGGATCGCCCAAGCTCAGCTTCCAGCGCGGCAAGCATCTTGTGCGCGTGGAGCTCAAGGACACCGTGTTTCCGGGGACGAGTCTGCCCGCCGACTTCCGCTGTGAGATCCGGCCGGCGATCGTTGGCTCGCGCATGAAGCTCAAGCTCGCGCTCGGTGGCTTCGAGGCCGAGGTGCCCTTCGAGCGTTGGCTGTCTGGTGGGGAGCCCGCGCGTTCACGTGTTTCCATCGACGCCACCGCCTGCGACCTCGGGAATGGGGCAGGTCTGCGGCTCCGCGGCAAGGCAGAGGCGGAGTTCCTCTCGTCCTGGAGCGTTCAGTTCATCGGGACGAGCATCGCCGTAGTGACGGGTCTCGGCGACGACGCCTTCGCCGATACCGCGAGTGTCACGCTACTGGAGGCCGACGCGCCCTCGCTCATGGAGCAGCCCGCTAAGAAGCGCGCGCTCATCACACTTGATCGAGGCACACACTCCTGGCACATTGAGCGCACGGTGCAAAGCCCTCCGAACACCCGTATCCAGTGGACTGACAACCCCTTTGACTCCATTCGCATAGAGACCGCCCAGGACGGGTCGTCCCGCTCTCACCGCGCCCTCGTCGCCCACGGAAACGGTCAGACTTCGCGCTTCTCATACTGCCCCGGCGGCAGCCTGAAAGGCGATGACGGGGAGGAGGCCGCGCTGCCCCTGAGTGGCCCACGTTACGCCGTGGCCTTCGGCACGACCGGGCAGCAGACCGCGCTCCTGGGCGACTACGCCGAAGATCCCGTATGGGTCCATCACCAGGCATACAGTGTTCAGGTCGGCAATCGCCCTGATGTGGAGCCCTTCGAGCTCATCGCGGTCAACGGCGAAGTCGAGACCGTGCACTGCGAACCGGCGCTGCTCAGTCTGTCTGTGCCTCTCGCGGGCGCGATCGTCGAGCCCGCTGTGCCCGAGGGCACCCCCACGGTGAAGTTCGCGTCGGATGATGCCCAGGTGGCCCAGGTAATCCGGAAGCAGCCGACCCCAAAGACCGGCCCGACTATCCGCAGAGCGCCCGTTGAGAAAACCAAGCCCGCTACAGCAACCCCCGTGGTCAAGCCTGACACAGCGACTCCGGTGTTGCAGCCGAAGCCTCCCGCCGACGGAATGGTGATCATCGGCCCGAAGCTCGACATCGCCCGCATCGCGCTGGATCAGCTCGTGTTCCCGGTGCTGCGGCCGGGAGACCTGCTCGCGCTCGCCTTCCAGTTCAGGAACCTGCGCCTGGACGCGGAGGCTGGGCAGGCGCCGCGCCTCGTGCGTTCGAACGCGACAAAGCCCGCGTACATCACGGTCCACTTCCCGCCCCAGCACATCGCCGAGCAGGCCTTCCTGGAAGCCGCGCCCGAATTGCCCGGGGAGCCGGGAGCCGACCAGTCCGAGGCGTTGCCCTCGCCGCCGGTGCAGTCCCGGGTCTCGGGACCAAGCAGGCTTGTGTTCCGCGTTCCTGACGATGTGACTGAGATCCCGTACTCCCTGGAGAGCCTGCTCAATTGGGCTCCCTACGAACCCATGCTCACTCCCACGGCGCAGCCGCCTCCGGTACCCCTGAAGGCCATCGGGCGGCCAGGTCGCGAGAGCCTGATCGTGGTGCCAAAGACCCCTGTGCGCAAGGTAGGGGAGATCATTAAGGTCCAGCCGGCACAACCCGCGCAACGTTCCGGTCTCGGCGGGACGCGTCGGACGCCCCGGGCCGGAGCGGCGCGCCCGAGTACCGGGGCCATGGTCGCCACTTCCGGCCTCAAGATCAGTCGGGCTGCCGCGGGACGAGCCGTGCAAATACCGGCGAAGCCCACAGAGCCGACAAATCTGCAGACTGCGATCGAGGCGCCGTACCGCCTGATTGTCTCACCGAACCGCACTGCCGGATGGGTGCACGCGATGGACGAAGTCACCCACGAGGGGCGCACTGAGCTGTGGCACACGCGTCTCGGGGTCAAGGCCGGCGACGGGAAGATCTATGACGAGCAGTATGTCTACGACTGGGAGGACGACGCCTTCCGCGTCGTCCAGGTCTCGGCGACCGGCAACAAGCACGACCATTACCGGACCCTCCGCGCCATCTGGTCACCGGACTACCGGGAGAACCTACCCAGTCACAATGACCTGCCCTTCAGGATGTCACTGGACCGCAGGGACCGGTGCGAGCTTGTCTGGCTCACTTCGGACTTCAGGATCCCCGACTGCCGTGAGCGCGTCGTCCGTGCCCAGCGGTTCATGCTCAGCTCCCTCGGCGTGTGGATGAACGTGCGCTACGCCGACTTGATACCCACCGGCACCGGGCTGTCCGTCGAGGAGTGGCGCCACAAGGCCATCATGGGCCGCGACCAGAAAGTTCGGGTGGTCTACGCCGGATTCCTGTATCCCTTCGGGCACCCGGCCTCCCTGGTCAAGGTCACAGAGCGCAAGTTCGAACGCAAGGGTTCCATCTACGTGGCGTACCTGCGCCAGCGCTTCTTCATTGTCGTGCGCGATCCCGTGCAGACCTACCCGGCGATGGGTCAGCCAAACGGCGCGCGCCAGTTGCCCTTCGACAAGATCACCGTCACCACACTCGTCACGCCCAGTCTCGACCCGATTAAGGGTGTCCTGCCCAAACAGATCAATGATGGCGGCCAGACCGTCGCGATCTCCGACCAGGCCGCATTCTGGCCAAAGGTGCGGGGCAAAGACTTCCTCTTCCACTTTGAGGCGGACGACTCCGACGGCCATCGCCCGGGGTTCACTGCGCCGGCCATGTTTGTGGGCGTTGAGAACCAGGTGTCCTACAGGCACCGAACTGCCACGCTGCTCCGGTCTCACTACAACGCGGCGGCGAACGAGGGTCGGCGCGACCGCGACTTCGCCGGACAGAAGGTCGCCCTCGCCGAAAGCTCCCCGGACAAGCCCGGTGACACGACCCTCGAGACCCGGTCCATTCGCTTCGAGGCCGTCCTGCCGGCCAGTCGGTACACGACCCTCCAATTCGACGAAGCCCGTCTTCTGCGCGCGTACCCCGCGCTCCAGCAGGCGAAGGTCCGCATAGACGCCGTCGCACAGATGATGGGTGAGGCCGAGGAGTCACTCATCCGCATCGCCAGTCGCTACGTGAGCGACGGCTGGGATGCGGCCAGGAACAAGGGCCAGGTGTTCGCCGAGCTCATTGAGAAGACGGGTCTGCAGTTCCCCGGCGACAAGTCGGGGGGGCTCGTAAGCCCCGACATGATGATCAGCGGTCTGTCCCGCAGGTTTGGGCCCATCGCGGGACAGGTCAACAAGATGGCCGACGGCCTCTTCGACCCCGAGGACTTCTTCGGCGACATCGAAGCCAAGATTCTCGGCGGAATCAACCTTGCCAAGATTATCATGGGACTGTTTGGGGACGGGAAGGTCCCCGAGCTGTCGGTCCGGCCCATCTACCCCGACAACAACACGCTCGCGTTGCCGGAAGCCATCGAGGCCAAGCTCCACTGGGAGCCTGGTGTGAAGAAGTTCACACCCTTCGAGCCGCGATCGGGCTGCAAGCTCACCCTCGACGGTCTCCTGCGCAAGGAACTCACCGGGGGCATGCAGTCGACCTTCGAGATGAAGACGGTGTTGACGAAGTTCGACGTCAACCTGTCCGTACTCATCGTCAAGTTCGACAAGTTCCAGTTCCTCGTCAAGAACGGCAACAAGCCCGACGTGGACGTCGATATCCAGGACGTTGAGTTCGGCGGCCCACTGGAGTTCGTCAACAAGCTGCGCGACTACATGAAGTCCGGCGCTCTCGGCGGGATGTCCCTGGACATCACGGGGAAGGGTGTCACCGCCGGCTTCGCCCTGGCCATTCCCGACGTCGCCGTCGGCATCATGAGCCTGGAGAACATGAAGCTGTCGGCGGCGATCACCTTGCCCTTCACCGGCGACCCGGTGAAGCTGCGGTTTGCCTTCTGCTCCCGGGAGAATCCGTTCCTGCTTACGGTGTCGCTCTTCGGTGGGGGCGGCTTCTTCGGCGTCGAACTGAGCTCCAGCGGCCTGGAGCTCATGGAGGCGTCCTTCGAGTTCGGCGGCAACTTCGCCATGAACATCGGCGTGGCCAGCGGCGGCGCGTACGTCATGGCGGGGATCTACTTCAAGCTCGCCAAGAACGACCAGGGCGGCAGTGATGTCGAGCTCACGGGCTACCTGCGCTGCGGCGGGCATCTTGAGATCCTCAAGATCATCACCATCTCTTGCGAATTCTACTTGTCCCTGACCTATGAAAGCACCGGCGGCCGCAGCCGCGTCTGGGGCCAGGCCAGTCTCAAGGTCAAAATCAAGATCCTCTTCTTCAGCATCGGCGTCACGCTCAAGGTGGAGCGCGAGTTCGCCGGCTCTGCGTCCGGGTCCGCACACTCTCTCGACGGTGCCCGGATCGCCGGCCTGCTCGACGGGCCCGAAGCGCTCGCACAACTGCGGAGGCGACCGGTCCGGCGCACCGCCCGCGGTGTCGTTCCCGCCGGAGACGATGACGAGACCCTCACCGTGCAGGATGTCATCACGGCAGGCGACTGGCGCGCCTACTGCGACGCATTCGCCTGAGCGCCGCATCTCAGCCGCCGCCTGGGCTGAGGAACACAGTCTTCGTATCTAACGACGGGGCGTCGGAGCGCGATTGCACTCGACCTGATACTGGAGGCCCGGCATGAAAAAGCAAACCATCATATGGACGGCCCTGCCCAACGGTATGATCATTGCGCCCGAGCTCGGCGGCGCAAGGCTCCGGCTGTCCGTTTTCGTCACTCCCCGTCTGCAGACCAACGAGTCACTGCCGAGGCCGAAGCTGTCGCAGTTCCCTGACTTCCTCGACTGGCCTGCGGAAGTGGCGCAGATGCAATTCCGGGTCCAGTTCGGCAACATGCCCTCTGTGCCGGCGGAGCGTGTCGACCCGGAATCCGACCCCGCGCCTTCAGCTCTCTGGGGAGCTATGTTCGACGCCAACACGTATGTGAAACCCTTCGAGTTCCCGGAGACGGAGCGGACCGTTGTTCATTCGTACTCCGTCAAGAACGTCGTCGCGCACCTGAAGACCGCTTACCAGTCTCTGGCCATCGAGACGCCGCACGAGCCTCCGAAGCTCCCCCTCGGCGATGGCGGCGTCATCGATCCGAGGGTCCGGCCCTTCGTCGACCTGCTCAATGGTGCGTCGCCGCCGGCCCCCGAGACGCGTCAACTGAACCAGCAGTTCGACCGGCATCTACGCT
Organism: Candidatus Zipacnadia bacterium; assembly: GCA_029821745.1. GTDB lineage: Bacteria > Armatimonadota > Zipacnadia > Zipacnadales > JABUFB01 > JALGSS01. The sequence continues at coordinate 4,881 of JALGSS010000181.1, read as the reverse complement.
CAGCGCAGTTCAAGGCCATCGCGAATCCGACCGTCATGGCTGCCGGGGCCGGGAGGATCAAGGCCAGGCGCGCTGCCCCCAGGGGCGCCGCTGTTGCCGTGCCAGCCAGCATGCCGCAGGTCGCCGTTGATTTCCACCAGCTCAAGAACTTCCACGGACGTGTGGAATACGTCGGCCGGGTCCCGCGCCCCAAGGTGAGGGCCGTCATTCCCGTGCCCGAGATGGACTTCCACGAGATCGTCTCATCCCTGGGCGAATATCCGCTGCTTATGCGGCGGCTGGGACTCGTGATTGATCTCGAAGTCCCGCTGACCACCAGGATGCGCTCCGCGCAGTGGGTGAAGGTCATTCCCGTCTGGGATCCCAGTCTCTCGACAACGACTGACGCCACCCCACGGACACGGTGTAAGATCACGGCCAAGGATTTCGTCGCATTGCCCAAGTCCGCGGGCGGGGACACCGCGAACGGAATGCTCAAGCTCGATGACGAGGACCGGTTCGAGGTCGGCCAGATCGACGTGGACGGTGCGGCCATCAAGACCGTCGACCTAGCTGAGAATCTGCGCCAGGGACGAGGCGAGACCGAAGCAACCGCACCCGCCGTGCGCTCCGCAGGCATCTGGGTTGCCAAGGTCAACCAGGCCCACGACTTCAGCGCCGTTGTCATGCCCAGGCTGAAGTCTCTGAACCTTACGGTCCAGAAGGTCCAGACCTCGCAAGTCCTGAACGGACGCCCCACCGCCGCTGCTCGTGGTGTGGCCAGACGCGTAACACCGACCAGGAGGGAGCCGGACGTCGAGCTCTACGCGGAGGACTTGGTGCGCGGGTACCGCATTGATGTGTGGGATGAAGCCGACGGCGCTTGGCGCTCCCTGTGCGAGCGCATCGGTGAATACAAGTTCGACAACCTTGGCCAGACCATCGGCCTCGCCGACGAGGGATGCATCTCGCTGGCGGCGACCTCTGATGTCAGCGGCGAGTCGGACGATCTATACATGCACGAGACCTTGTTCCGCTGGGAGGGCTGGAGCCTGTGCGCGTCCCGCCCAGGAATGCCCGTGCCCCAGCAGGGCGTGGCGACGGCGACCACCAATGACTACGGGCTGCAGGTTGTCTTCACGGCGAAGCCGCGGTCCCTGCCGCGGTTGCGTTTCGGGCATGAGTACCGGATTCGGGCGCGAGTGGCCGACCTAGCAGGCAACGGCCTGGTCTTGGACGATCCCGCCGCCGATCAGACCAGCGAACCGGTGACGTACGTGCGGCACGAGCCCCTCGCATCGCCGACCATTGTGCCCCGGAAGAACCTCGCTGACGCGCGGGGCGAGTCCGTCGAGCGCGTGGTCATCCATAGCTTCAACGATGCGCCGCCCAAGGACGCCGTGCCGACCACGGAGACCAGCCAGCGCCACGTGGTCCCGCCGCGGACCTCACAGATCATGGCGGAAACCCACGGGATGTTCGACCTGCCCCAGGGCGTGGACGGGAGTCCCGATGTCTACAGCATGATCATCAGCAAGGACGAGGCGCTGGCGGAATTCTACGATACGGATGCGTTCGAGTTGCCCTACCTGCCTGATCCCATCGCCCTCGGTGCGTTGGTGCGCATCCGGTCACTGAAGTCGGCTGCGGGCGAGGCCATGGAGACCGTCCGGGTGCCCTTTGGGGAGGACTGGCCCAACCTACAGCCTTTCCGGATCGTCGTCGTCGAGCGCACCCCTGCGAGAAATCAGGCCACGTTCGACGCCGCCGCTCGTGCCCTATACCTGCCCCTGGAGAAGGCGGAGACGGCGGAGGTCTGGGTGAGCACATACATGTCCCCGGAGAACCTGGCCAATATGGGGATGTGGCACTGGACGGTTGACGGCGTCACGCGGCAGGTCCAGCGTGACATGCCCCACATCGAGAGGCTTCCGCAGGTCCGGGCACGGATCGGCCTCAATGCCGTACAGACCAACCTCATCCAGAAGCTGAACGTGCAGGCCGTGCAAGGCGTTCACTGGATGATCACGCCGAACCAGAAGCTCACCTTGGTGCACGCCGTCCAGCAGCCCCTTGTCGTGCCGCAGTTCCAGAGTCTCAAGGCGACCAAGCGAATAGGCGACACTTTCGCGCGGATCAGTGACGCCATACCGATTGACGGAAACAGCACGGCGAAGGTTGACATCCTCGCCGAGTGGAACGAACCGGTTGATCAGCTTGCCGAGCCGGAGCCGGCGATCATCCATGGTCAGCAGTACGTCTTCGATGTCCCCGTGGAGCCCGACGTTACCCAGGTGAGGCTCGACGAACCCGCGCGCCTCGCGCAGATCCGCCGCGAGACCAGGCCCACCGTGCGCAGGGCCCCCTCGGCGCGGCCCGCGCTCAAACCGTCGTCCATGGTCGCCCAACTTCCCAGGGTCGGCCGGCCCCATGAGTTCGGGGACACCAAGCACCGCCGCGTCACCTACGAGGCCGTCGCGACGACACGGTTCCGGGAGTATCTGCCATTCAGCGACGAGGATATCGAGTCGGGCGATGTCCAGATCACTCGGGCATCCGACAAAGTCACGGTAGACGTCCTGAACTCCGCCAGGCCCGCGGCGCCCCAGGTGCTCTACGTTGTGCCTACCTTCGGGTGGAACCGCGAGCAGCGTGGGAACAGGTTGGTCAGTGAACGCAAGGGCGGCGGCCTGCGGGTCTACATGGAGCGCCCCTGGTTCAGTTCCGGCGAGGGCGAACTACTCGGCGTCGTGCTCCCTAAGCCCGTCACCCTCTCGATCGCCGCTATGCCGGGTGTCACCAATGTGGCAGTGCAGTCGTACGTCACCATGTGGGGGCAGGATCCTCTCTGGCGCTCGGGCCCGACCTCGGCGATGCTCACCCCCAATGATTTCCCGGGCGCTGTCACGAGCGAGGACAATCTCACTCTCGACGAGCTGGAGGGCGCGCGGGTCCGCGTGGCCGGGCATGAGGTCGGCTACGATCCCGAACGCCAGCTTTGGTACTGTGATATCGAGATTGATCCGCGACGCGCGTACTTCCCCTTCGTGCGCATGGCTTTGGCTCGATATCAGCCGAAGTCAGTGCGGACCAGCAAGACTGACGTGAAGCTGTCGCGGGTCGTCCTGGCCGACTTTGCGCAGCTGGCCCCGAACCGTTTGGCGTCCATCTCGTCGGATCCCGCTGATGGGCGCGTGCTCAATGTCAGCGTTTCGGGTCAGAGCTACAATATCTCGAAGGTCGCGCAGGCGAACGTGGTCGAGGTCACCCTGGAGGGGCGCAGGGGCAATGTTGAGGGGGATCTGGGCTGGACCCCGCTTCAGGATGGCACGGTTGAGCTCAAGCACATGCGGACCCGGAGCTCGACACTCTGGCGCGGGAAGGTCACGTTGCCGACCGCTCGGGGATCGAGGCCCTACCGTCTCGTCATCAAGGAGTACGAGGTACTGCAGACGGACACGACCGTCGCTGTCATGGGTCGTGGTAGGTTGATGGCTACAGAGCGGCGGCTTGTCTACGCGGATGTTATCAAGCTGTAGAGGGCAGCCGTCTGACCCACGCATGCACACAGAGAGGGGCGCCGGCTACTGGGCGCCCCTCTCGTTGGTGTCTTGTGTCGTCCATTCCTCAGTGCCGTTTGTTGTGTCGCTCTTCGTGTTCTTTTTCCTGCCGCCTCCTTTGCCCTTGTCGTTTCTCCCTCTGCATTGCACACATCTTGGCGACGGTGTAAACCGACGTTTGGCATAAGCCCCGACAGGGGCGTCACAATCATAGCCGGGGGCGTAAGCCCCCGGAATCGGCCTTTGCGCGTGACCGAGCCCTGAAAGGGCGACACAAGGCTACGCGCGAGCCACCGGTCTTGTGCCGCCCCCCATTCGGGGGCTCAAAGCAAAGTGCTGGACGGCAAACCACGGGTTCCCACCCGTGGCTATGTGTGTATCGCCCCCATTCGGGGGCTGACGGGAACGACACCGACGGCTGACGGCCGCAGGCTGAAGACCTGCGGCTACGACGGCATCACAACAAGGGCCCGAGAAGATGTGTGTATTGCGTAGGTCGTTTCCCCTGCCGTTTTTCTTGACGTTTCTCTTGTCGTTCCTCTTGACGTTTCTCGTGTCGTTTCTCGTGTCGTTTTTCTTGTCGTTTCTCGTGTCGCTTTTCCTGTCGTTCGTCCTGTCGTTATTCCTGCCGTTACCGCGTGGCGTCTGTGAAGTCGCGCGTCTCCGCGAGCTTCCAGGTCAAGCCACCGTCCTTTGACACGAGAATCGCCCGGTGATGGTAGCGCCCTGGGAAGTCGCTCTGATAGGTGAGGTCGCTGGTCCAGTGATTGTAGGACAGGTAGAGCCTGCCGAGACGGTCGGTGGTGAGCTTGTGGTAGTAGATGGAGTATCCCGCGGTCGGCGGGATCACTATGGGCCTGGCGGGCCCCCAGTCTCCGCCCTTGGGCATGCTCTGCATGGACAACGCTGCGTATGTGCCGCCACCATGGTGCGAATCGGAGTTGCGCCACTGACGGTACGCGATGTGCAGCGTGTCCTCCTGATCGCAGACGAGAGAGATGTAGGTCTGACGGCCGAGGCCATCGGCGTCACTGTCATCTGTGACGTACCCGGCGCTGAGCACATCCACCGGCTTCGTCCAGCCGGAGGTCGAGTCGTTGGGCTTGAGCGAACGGGAGTAGGTGAACGGGGCCCCGTGGGCTCCGGTCAGTACGTGCAGGTAGCCTTCGCTGTCCAGGCAGATCGCCGGGACGTTATGCACGTCGTTGATCGGGGGCGCGTACCCGATGAGGGCCTTCTCGCTCAGAGTGCCCGTGGCGTGGTCGTATGTTGCGCAGTAGGTGGGAACGCCGGGAGCCGGCTCGTCCGGGTTCGTGACCTCGCCCCAGACGATGTGGGTCTT